>CAYLJQ010000343.1:0-7511 GCA_964383955.1 uncultured Heliomicrobium sp.
GATAAATTTTTATTTGGTGGGGGGCTTAACGCGCGTTTTTCAATTTGGCCTTACAAAGGGGCTATTACCGCCGCACTCCATAAAATCACTATGATTTCCAAACCCGTCATCGAACTTTGTCGAGTCGTAAAAGAAGCAGGCGGGCGAGCCTTGCTGGTTGGCGGATGGGTGCGCGATTTTGCACGCGGCCCAGAGTATCTGAAAGCCAGCGTTGATTACGACGTTGAAGTTTACGGCGTCGAAGCTGCTGCGCTGCGAAATTTGCTTGATAAACAAGGCAAAGTTGACGCGGTCGGAGAAGCGTTCACTGTTTATAAAGTTCGATTGCGCGATGGCCATAACAGTTTTGTTGTGGATGTCAGTCTGCCGAGACGCGAATCGAAAGTCGGGCGCGGGCATCGCGGTTTTGTGGTATCGGGCGATCCGCATATGAGTTTTGCCGAAGCCGCTCGCCGCCGTGATTTCACGATCAATTCGATGATGTATGACCCGCTGTCACACGATGGGAAGGGGGAATACATTGACCTTTACGGCGGGCGTGAAGATTTAGCGCGAAAGGTCATTCGCGTGGTTGATCCGACGACTTTCGTTGAAGACAGCTTGCGCGTATTGCGAGCAATGCAATTTGCCGCGCGCTTTGAATTCACGATTGATCCGGCGACGGTGGCGCTTTGCCGTTCGATTGATCTCAGTGATTTGCCCGCAGAACGCATCTGGGCGGAAGTGGAAAAGTGGTTGTTGGCTGCGCGGCCTTCCGTTGGCTTGCATGCGGCGCGCGAACTTGGCGTTACGGAAAAACTTTGGCCGGAACTTCATGCGCTCAGCGGGTGCCCGCAAGACCCGGCAGTTCATCCCGAAGGCGACGTGTTCATTCACACTGGCATGGTTTTGGATGAAGCACGAAAGTTGATTGACGACCTGCCGCGACCGAAACAAATTGCCGTGATGCTGGGCGTGCTGTGCCACGATTTTGGCAAACCTTCGACGACGAAAGTAGAAGAGGGTTTTTCGCCCACGAAGACACACGAAGACAACACGAAGGAAGGCAAAGATAATTCTGTTGTTCTTCGTGATGCTTCGCGTGACTTTGTGGGAAAAAAGATCAGCGCCAAAGGTCATGAATCTGTAAGTGTCGCATTAACCGAACCGTTCCTGGATCGGCTGAAAGTTTTTACTTTCGACAATTACGATGTGCGGGGGCAAACGCTGGCGCTGGTTAAGCATCACGCTGTGCCTCACCGTTGGGGCAAAGCGGACAACGCCGGTGAAACGATTACCGACGGCCAGTTTCGGCGTCTGGCTTTGCAGGTAGAGCCGGATTTGCTGTATCGCGTTGCGCTGGCTGATTGCCTTGGACGAACTGGGAGCTTTAAGCCGGAGTTTGAAGAATGGTTTATCGGTCGCGTGCGGGAACTGGAAATTGAAGAAAGTGCGCCAGCACCTTTGCTGCTTGGTCGCCATGTGTTGGAGCTGGGCTTGAAGCCTGGGAAACACATTGGCGAAATCACGCGAGCGGTTTACGAACTACAACTCGATGGTGCAGTCACGATTCTTGAAGAGGCGATTCAGGCGGCGCAGAAGTTTGTTGCGGATGTTGTTCCGCCGATTCAGGATTCAGCCGCGCACTGATTTCATTGACCAGTTTGTCCAGCGAACGGCGGTTAATGGCTGAAATCGCGATCGCGTTATACACCTCGCATTGGTTTTCCAGTTCCTGAGGATCAGCCAAATCCATTTTGTTAAACACCAGCAAGCGCGGAATTGCATCAAGCTTCAAGTCGCCCAAAATGCGGTTGACCGAAGTGATCTGGTTTTCCAGTTGCGGACTGGAAGCGTCCACTAGATGAATCAGCAGGTCGGATTGCTCCATCTCTTCCAGCGTGGCTTTGAAGGCGGCGAGCAAGTCTTTGGGCAGATCGCGAATGAAACCGACAGTGTCGTTGACGATGATTTCCTGGTCTTGCGGCAACCGCAAGCGGCGGCTGGTTGGATCAAGCGTGGCGAACATTCGTTGTTCGGCCAGCACGTCGCTGTTGGTCAGTGCATTCAGCAGCGTGCTTTTGCCTGCGTTCGTGTAACCGACGATGGAAACAACAGGCATTTCGCGTCGGGCACGTTGCGCGCGGCGCTGGGTGCGGCTGGCGCGGATTTTATCGAGTTGCGATTCCAGATGACCGATGCGGTCGCGAACTCTGCGGCGATCCACTTCCAGCTTGGTTTCGCCGGGGCCGCGTCCGCCGATGCCGCCCATCAAACGAGACATCGCAGTGCCGCTGCCGGTCAAACGCGGCAGCAGGTATTTCAATTGAGCAAGTTCGACCTGAATGCGGCCTTCGGCGGTTTGGGCGCGCTGGGCGAAGATATCCAAGATCAATTGCGAACGATCCACGATTTTCAGGTCGGCAATTTGATTGATGGCGCGGACTTGCGCTGGCGACAGTTCACGGTCAAAGACGATCATGTCCGCGCCAAGCTGCAAGCTACGAATGATGATTTCGTCCAGTTTGCCTTTGCCAACCAGCGTTTTCGGGTCCAACGATTGGCGGCGTTGAATGATTTCATCCAGCACGACCAAGCCGCCTGACGTCGCCAGTTCGCGCAATTCGTCCACGGAATCTTTGGCTTCGGCTGTGGTTTCGGTGGTCACGCCCACCAGAATCGCACGGTCTCGATTATCCGCGGCTTTGCGAGCGCCGCGGTTACGCGCCATTTCGGCTTCCAGCGATTCGATCAACTCCAGGAAATCCAGATCAAACTGGCCGGGCAAGCGCGGGTCAAGGAATTGAAACGCTTTCTGTTCGCCGTTTTCTTCCTGCTGAGATTTGGCCGTGGCAGGCAGCAAATGCGCGGCGCGAACCATTCCAGGCAGGCCGGTTTTCGGATCCACATCAATTGCCGCCATCAAATCCAGACGCAGCAACGCCAAGTCGGTCAAATCGTCATGCGTCAAACCGGCTTCGCCGCGAATGTGCGTGTGCAGACAGCGCACGCCGTAAAAGCGCGATTGTCCCAGTCTCGAACGATCCTGCGCGGGCAACACGATCTGGCTGGCGTCGCCCACGACGACCGTTTCGACGTGGCCCTTGCGATTTACCAGCACTCCCACCTGACGGCCAATCTCGTGAGAGATTTCGGTCAACTGGCGCGCGAAATCCTGCGTGACGATTTCCTTTGGCGGAATCCGGCGCTGGTACATCTTTTCCAACCGTTGCAGGTGGTTGGCTTTCAAGCCAAGAGTTTTGCCTTCGATTTGCGGAATAGTCGTACTCCTTGCCAAACAGGAACTCAACGCAAAGTCGCAAAGGGGCAAAGCCGCAAAGAGAACTTGTGCAACCAACAGATCAGAGCCTCCTGGTTGCATTCCTTGCGTCTTTGCTGCTTAGCGTCTTTGCGTTTCAATTGGTTCCGAGAATAAATTTTTCAATTGCTTGTGCCACGCCGTCTTCTTCGTTGGACGCGGTTTGTTCGAAGCCCATTTGCTTCAATTCGTCTTCGGCGTTGGCCATCACCACGCCCAAGCCTGCGTAACGAAGCATGGTCAGGTCGTTGTGATTATCGCCGACGGCCATAATTTCTTCGCGGGCGATGCCGTGCCGAGTCGCGATGGTCGCCAGGCTTTCGCCTTTGGAAGCGGTTGTGCTCAGAACGTCTAAAATTGTCAGGTCGTAAGATCGGTAACGAGTTTTGAAAATTTGAACTCGCCCGTCCATCGCTTCGCGCAGTTTCAACTCAAACTCTTCCGTTGGATCACAGCGACCGGAAACCGTTAGTTGAATCTGTGGGGACTGAACATACTTCACCAGGTCAGGAACTTCGACGACGGAGCTGCGGTACAGATCCAGGTAACGGTGCATGGCTTTGTTTTCGGGTGAAATGCCTTCGATGACCATTGTGCCAAGCCCGTGCGGATCGTCATTGCAAATCATGTCTACGCCGTGTTGGCGTCCGAAGCTGATGACGTCACGCGCAATGCCATCGTCCAGCGGATGAAAGTCCACCACTTCCAACGTTTCGATGTTTTTGGTCAACGCGCCATTGTGGGAAACCAGCGGAATATCCAGTTCCAGCCGCAGCACCAGTTCGCGCGCCGAATTAAAGCGGCGACCGGTGACCAGCACAACCTGGACTCCGAGTTCTCTGGCTTGGTTTAGAGCTTGGGAAGTGCGCGGCGTGATTTCTCCGCGCGTGGTCAAAAGCGTTCCGTCAATATCGAGTGCTATAAGTTTGAAAGGCATAAAGGCGAATGGAATCTAGCATCGGCACTGGCGATTTTCAAATTTTGCCGGTTGCTGGCTGCTTGGGCATGCTTGTAGTATTCGCGCTTCCCTCAACAGGGATAGATTCTTCAACTAGCCATTGACCATTAGCAATTCGATGAATAGGGTGAGCGTCCTTATCTACCCTGACCGTAAATGGATAATTGGCAATGGGCTATGGTTAATGCCTGAAAATCGAAATAACCAACTTATGAAAAAAGCACTTATTACTGGAATCACCGGCCAAGACGGCAGTTATTTGACTGAGCTTTTGCTCAGTCAGGGCTACGAAGTTTACGGCATCATCCGCCGCGCCAGCACGTTTAACACCGAACGGCTGGATCACATTTATCAGGACCCGCACGAAGCTGGCCGCCGGTTGAAATTGGTGTACGGAGATTTGAATGACGCCAGTTCGTTGAACAAAATCCTGCGCGACGTTCAGCCGGACGAAATTTACAACCTTGGCGCGCAATCGCATGTTCGCGTTAGTTTCGACATTCCGGAATACACCGCGGAAGTCGGCGGTTTGGGAACCTTGCGTTTGCTGGAAGCGATTCGCGAAACGGGTTTGAACAAAACGCGGTTTTATCAGGCTTCGTCGTCGGAACTGTACGGCAAGGTGCAGGAAGTTCCGCAGCGTGAAACCACGCCGTTTTATCCGCGCAGCCCTTACGGCGTAGCCAAGTTGTACGCTTACTGGATCACGGTCAATTACCGCGAAAGTTACGGGCTGTTTGCCTGCAACGGCATTCTGTTCAACCACGAAAGCGAACGGCGCGGAGCGACCTTTGTTACCCGCAAAGTTACGCAGGCGGCGGCGGCGATCAAGCTTGGATTGCAGGACAAACTCTTTCTGGGAAACCTGGACGCCAAACGCGATTGGGGACACGCCAAAGATTATGTCCGCGCGATGTGGATGATGTTGCAACAGGACGAAGCTGACGATTACGTAATTGCCACCGGTGAAACGCATTCCGTGCGCGAACTGCTGGATGAAGCCTTCGGCCATCTGGGGCTGGATTGGCAAAAGTACGTGGAAATTGATTCGCGTTATTTCCGCCCCGCAGAAGTGGATTTGCTGATCGGCGATGCAACCAAAGCCAAAGAGAAGCTTGGCTGGCAACCGGAAATCACGTTCAAAGAATTGGTCACGAGAATGGTTGATGCCGATTTGGCAGAGTTGAAGAAGCACAATTTATAGGAATGATGAAGGCGGAGTGATGAATGATGAAACAAGAACCACATTCCACCTCATCGTTCAGCATTCCAAATTCATCATTTATGTTTGACGAATATGCCTGACAAATTTCCTTACGAACGAGTGGTGGTGACCGGCGGCGCGGGCTTTCTTGGCTCGTACGTCGTTGAAAAGCTGCGCCAGCGTGGCGTCAAAAACATCTTCATCCCGCGCAGCCAGCATTACGACCTGGTCAACATTGAAGATGTGCGGCGACTGTATGACGATGCACAGCCGGATTTGGTGATTCATCTGGCGGCTGTGGTTGGCGGTATCGGAGCCAATCGTGTCAATCCGGGAAAATATTTTTACGACAATCTGATGATGGGCGTGCAGTTGATGGAAGAAGGCCGGTTGCGGAACTTAAAGAAGTTCGTCGCTACCGGAACGATCTGCGCGTACCCCAAATTCACCCCAGTGCCGTTCAGCGAAGACGAGTTGTGGAACGGCTACCCCGAAGAAACCAATGCGCCATACGGATTGGCCAAGAAGATGATGCTGGTTCAGTCGCAGGCTTATCGGCAGCAATACGACTTCAATTCGATTTTCCTGTTACCAGTGAATCTGTATGGGCCGCGCGACAACTTCGATCCCGAAAGCTCGCATGTGATTCCAGCCTTGATTCGCAAATGTGTTGAAGCGATTGATCGCGGCGACGATCACATCACTTGTTGGGGAACCGGCGTGGCGACGCGGGAGTTTCTGCACGCCGAGGATTGCGCCGAAGGGCTGGTGCTGGCGGCGGAAAAGTATGACAAGTCCGATCCCGTAAACCTGGGCGCAGGCTTTGAAATTTCGATTAAGGATTTGACGGAAAAGATTGTCGGTCTGACGGGATTTGCTGGCCGCATCGAATGGGATGCGACGAAGCCGGATGGCCAGCCTCGCCGCTGTTTGGATACTTCGCGCGCGGAACACGAATTTGGTTTCCGCGCGCGAATTGGGTTTGACGAAGGGTTGCAGCAGACGATTGACTGGTATCGTCGCCAGTAGTTAGCACGTCGGCCCGAATACCGGAACGACGAGTTCGCCGCCTGCGAATCGAAGGTGATGCAAATTATGGCCGCCGTTAAAAGCATTTTTTGCCGTAGCAGCATTCGGATTGAAGTTGATGACCGCGCCGCTGATGGCACGTTCTTCCCGCGCTGACACAGTCATCCAACCTGTTCTGCCTGCCGGAATCACTTGATTAAATGGTGGAGAAGTCCGTGGAAACGTGTTCGTACCCAGCACCTGACGGAATTGGCAACCTCCAGTTGATGAATAGGCAAAAGCAACTTCAGCGTCATCGTATAGGTTTCCGCCAAAGGTTCGGATGGGAGTCATTCCAATCGCTAAATTTCCTTCCAGGCTGTTGATGATCAACATCGTCGAATTTCCATCATTGGTGCTGGGAATTTTGTCCAACGCTAAAATACGCGGCGCTGCGTTGTAGCGAACTCCGTCTAACGAAATCCTGGCACTGGTGGTCGTGCTAGTGCAGCCGGGCAAGTTTCCATTGTATAGCGCGGCGTAACTTTCAGCCGCCAGATTCGCCGCGTGACCGGATTCAAACTTCACATACTCGCTGCCAATCAGATAGTTAAAACTGTTCGGACATCCATTATTGTCCGTGGTAAGCGCAATGACATAGCCTTTGATGCCGGGATCAACGCTCGAAGTCAGAAATGAAACCGTTTGATTGGGCGTCAGGCAGATAAAAGCGTCCGCAGTTGCGCAGCTTTCTGCTACGAAGAAAACATGGACAAAAGCCGCTTGCGTCGTGTTGAGGTTCGTCATGGAAATGTCTGTGTCTTCTTTACCCGGATTGGCGGCGCTGGATGCGTAAATGTTGTAAACCAGCAATGACCCGGGTTTTTGATCGCTCGGAACGGGACGCCGCACATCGTCAGCTTCTCTGTCGGGTCTGCCAGGCTCAGCGCCAAACGCCAAGGAAGCCAGCGTTAAAACTGCAACCATCGCCAGCAAAAGTTTGGCGGAAATAAAGAGGGAAGAATTTTTCATTTGGGTATTAC
>CAYLJQ010000344.1:0-7446 GCA_964383955.1 uncultured Heliomicrobium sp.
ACCAACATCAATGCGGAATTCATTGCGGTGCCAACCAGCGATTTGAGCCATAATTTTTCCTTTCGACAGAAGGGCATTGTCCACGTCTGTTTTCACCACTCTAGAGGAGTTTATGACCGTAAATTTGCGAATAATCGCGTTCGTTTCCATGCTGCTTTTGGCGGCATTATTAGTCGGTAGCCTGGGGTTCAAGGCCGCCGTTCGATCCCAAAGGCAACAACAAACTGCCAAATCCGGGCCGAGTAATTTCGATATTCGTTCCAGCGAAGAAAAAGATGCGCATTTGAAGTTAGACGCGCACCGGCAAAAACTCACCCGGCAGCAGGCTGCGCGGCGAGCAGAAGTGATTCAGGGAATTGAGCAGGCCAAGCAGGCGCTGACGGCATCTGCCGATGTCATGCTTAGCCCGTTGACCGGCGCGCCGGAAATCGTCAGCGCCAAGTTTGAAGGCGGCAGCGGCTTTCTGACCAGCGCTTCTTCGGAAGGGCGCGAACAAGTCGTGCGAAATTTTCTGCGCGGCAACACACGGTTGTTCGGCTTGACGACGCAGCAGATCGCCCAGCTTGAAGTTTCCGCAGATTACCTGAACCCGTCGGGGAATCTGGGCTGGGTTACGTTGAAACAACAGTTCAACGACATTCCGGTGTTTGCCGGACAATTGTGCGCTTCCGTAACGCCGGACGGACGATTGGTGCGCACGGTCAGCACGCTGGCTTCGGGCGTTCGGGAAGAATTGCTGCAAACAACCGCAGCGATCAGCGCCGAACAGGCTGTGGCGATTGCAGCGCGCGCCATCGGCGTAAATCTGGAACCACTTGCTTTGCAGCGCAGGTCCACTTCGCCGGACGGCCGCAAAGTGATTTTCGCTGGCGGGCCATTCGCGCAGGACATTCAAGTCGAGCAGGTTTATTTCCCACTGGCAGTCGGCGTGGTCAATTTGAGCTGGTCAATGGTGTTATGGCAGGACGTGCCCGCGTATTACACCGTTGTGGACGCGGAGCAAGGCGACCTGCTTTTCCGCAAGAACATCACGAACGAACAAACACAGACGGTTAGCTATTCTGTTTATAACGATGACAGTCCGGCTCCGCTTTCGCCGACGACTGCTGTGCCGGGGGCCAACACGCAGGCTCCGGGAATCAGCCGCACCTTGTTAACGCTGATCAGTGAACTGCCAGGATTTGATAATCTGGGCTGGATTACCGATGGCGGAAATACCACCACAGGCAACAACGTGGATGCGGGATTGGACCTGGTCTCGCCCGACGGCATTGATGCCACTGGCCGTGCTACCGGGTCACCCAATCGTGTCTTCGATTTTTCGTACGACCCTCCGCCGGGCGGCACGGATGCGCCCACTGGCGCCAATTTCCGAAACGGCGTCGTGACGGATCTGTTTTTCTGGTCCAATCGCTACCATGACCAGATGTATCAATACGGTTTTACAGAAGCGGCTGGGAATTTTCAGGAAGACAATTTCGGGCGAGGCGGCAGTGGAAGTGACTCTGTTTCTGCAGAGGCGCAGGATTCTTCCGGCACAGACAATGCCAATTTTTCGACGCCGCCAGACGGTCAAAACGGACGTATGCAGATGTATATTTTCACAGGCCCGACTCCTGACCGCGATGGCAGCCTTGATCACGACATTGTGATTCACGAATTGACTCACGGACTTTCCAATCGTCTGCATGCCGATGCCGCCGGATTGAACAGCACGCAAGCCGGAGGAATGGGCGAAGGCTGGTCGGATTTTTACGCCCGCGCATTGCTTTCAACGGCGTCCGAAGATGTGAATGGCGTTTACGCCGCCGCAGGATATGCAACGCTCGCAATTGATCCGGGTTTCACGGACAACTATTACTACGGCATTCGCCGGTTTCCGTACGCGGTCAAAACCAATCTTGGCGCCAACGGCAAACCGCACAACCCGCTGACGTTTGCGGATATTGATCCGACGAAAGCGAATCTGACGGATGGCGCGTTTCCGCCAGCATTCACGGGCATTCCTGAAGAAGTCCATAACATCGGCGAAGTCTGGTGTATGGCGCTTTTGGAAGTTCGCGCGCGAATCATCACGCGGTTGGGATATGCAGCAGGCAATGCCCGCGCGCTGCAAATTGTCACCGACGGTATGAAACTCGACCCGGTCAATCCAACTCTGTTGGATGCGCGTAACGCAATCATTCTGGCGGATCGTGCAGGATTCAGCGGCGAAGACGAGGCGGACATTTGGGCCGGTTTCGCGGCACGCGGAATGGGATTCGGCGCCAAAATCAACGGCGGCGTGAATGTTGCGGAATCCTTTGACCTGCCGAATCTGGCGCTCGGATCGGTGACCTTCTCGGATGCGGCTTGTAATAACAATGGTTTTGCCGATCCGGGCGAAACCATCATCCTGAGCGTGCCGGTCAACAATCCTTCGTTCGACACCAATGCGACCACGGTGACCGCATCAGTCGTTAACGGCGGCACAGGGAATTTCGGCACGATCAACGCTGGCGCTACCGGAACACAATCCATTTCTTACAACGTTCCCAGCAACGCGGTGTGCGGCAGCCTGTTGACGATAACTGTCAACATCAACAGCAGTTTTGGCGCAGTCGCACGGACGTTCCAAATTGTTGTCGGCCAATTGTCCACGACCTTTACGCAAAACTTCGACGGTGTCACGGCGCCTGCGTTGCCGTCAGGCTGGACGACTTCTGTCACGGGGTCGGGCACCGCCTGGGTCACTTCTGCAACAACGCCGGACACGGCTCCGAATGCCGCCTTCTCTCCGGGGCGTACGTCCACCAGCACCAGCACGCTGACTTCGCCCGCCGTTCCGATCACGGTTTCCGGCGCTCGCCTGAGCTTCCGGCATCGGTATCTTTTTGAAGACGGTTACGATGGCGGCGTGGTGGAAATCAAAATCGGTACCGGGGCATTCCAGGACATCCTGACCGCTGGCGGTTCCTTTCTCTCCAATGGCTATAATGACGTGCTGGCATTTAACGTGACAGGCTGTACGAACGGATTGCCACGGCGCAATGCCTGGTCAGGAGATTCCGGCGGTTATGTGACGACGGTTATCCAGCTTCCGGCGGCGGCAGCAGGCCAGAACATTCAACTTCGTTGGATTGTTGCATCTGACTGTTCATTCATTCCTACAGGCAGTGGTTGGCGCATTGACACCATCAACATCACAGGCAATGCCACTTGCGCCGGTTCGGCTTGCGGAGGAGTCAATGGATTGCAGTTTTATCCGCTGGCTACGCCTGTGCGGTTGCTGGATACGAGAGTTGGGGGAACAGCCTGCACGGCGCTGAATACCCCGATCACGGGCGATACGTCACTGACACAGATTGCCGGAGGTTCCTGCGGCATTCCGGTTTCAGCCAAAGCCGTCACCGGAAACGTGACAGTGGTTCAGCCGCCCGGAAATGGCTTTTTGACCATTTATCCAGGCAATGCGACACGGCCATTGGTCGCCAACACCAACTACATTTTGACCGATATTCTGAACAACGTCTTTACTGTGGGGTTGGACCCGGTTAATGGCACGTTCAAGGTGTATACGTCGCAAACCGCGGAAGTCGTCATTGACATTACGGGGTATTACGCTCCCGCAGGACCGGGCGGGTTGTATTTCCATCCGTTGCCGCATCCGGCTAGATTGCTGGAAACGCGCATCGGACAACCCGGATGTACAAACCCCGGATCGCCCTTGGGGGCAAATACGGATACCACGCAGCAAGGAACCACCACCTGCGACGGTGTGACCATTCCGGCTGCCGCGAAAGCCTTGGTTGGAAATGCGACGACGGTTGGCCCTGCGGCGAATGGCTTTTTGACGCTCTATCCGGCGGATGCGGTATCGCGCCCGCTGGCAGCAAGCGGCAATTACAAGCTTGGCCAGACGCTTAATTCACCGTTTACGGTCGGACTTTCCCCATCGGGTCAATTCAAGATTTACACACTGGCGCAAACCGATCTGGTTGTGGATGTACTTGGATATTTCAGTGAAGAGGCAACTGATGCCAACGGAACCGGATTGCTATTCAATCCGCTGACACCGTCTCGATTGTTGGATACCAGGTCCGGCGCGACGGGCGCATGCTTTCTGCCAGGGGCCGCACTGGCCGCACTTACTGAAGTTTCCCAGGCGGCACGCAACGTCTGCACGATTGCCAATACGGCGCAGGCCATTGTCGGCAACGTAACGAGTGTGGTTCCGCCAGCAAATGGATTCCTGACCCTTTGGCCAAGCGATGCTGCGATGCGGCCGTTGGCTTCGACATCCAACTACCCATCGGGCAGAAACTTCAATCGTTACTTCACGGTGGGCTTGGGAACGGATGGCGCGTTCAAAATGTACCCGTCACAAACCATTGATCTGGTGATTGATGTGTCGGGGTACTTCGCACCGTAAACCCGACACAGGCAAAAGCCTCTGTCAAAAACAAAAAAACGCCGGGAAGACCATCAAGATTTTCCCGGCGTTTTCTGATATTGGGTTTTGTTTTCGGCGTTAGACCTTTTCGCCGCGGGCGCGCATGTTGGCCAGCACTTTTTCGATGCCGAGTTTATCAATCGTCTTGATGCCGCGCGGTGTTACGCGCAAACGCACCCAACGGTTTTCGCTGGGAATAAAGAAACGGTGCGATTGCAGATTCGGTTCAAAGCGGCGCTTGGTGCGATTGTTAGCGTGCGAGACGTTATTGCCTGACATCGGCTTCTTGCCGGTTACTTGACATACCTTAGCCATCGAATTGTCCTCCTACTAGAAAAACTGGAAAAATTGCGTGTTTACGAAGTGACGGAAGATACACGACGACACCGGAAAAAGCCAGCGATGCGAAATTTTTTTGGATTCGTGGGGCATAACCTGTTGTCGGCTTGACAGTTTCACCTGCGGGATTGTTTGATAGCCGCACGAGCGTAGATAAGCCCGAAACGATACCAAAATGATTAAACGTGGCCTCCTCCTAATATTTTTGATTGTCGTTATTGCATTTGCCTATGTTCATTTTCAGGTGCATGGCTACGACAATCGAATTATTACCAACTTGAACGAGTTGGATACCAGCCGCTGGTCAAAGCCCCGCGTGGCCATCGTCTTTGGTGCCAGCGTGTACGGCAACGGTGATCTTTCCCCGATTCTGGAAGATCGGGTGGACACGGCGATTGAGCTGTACCGTGCCCGAAAAGTGGATCGCATTCTGGTTTCAGGCGACAACCGGCACGCCAGTTACAATGAACCGAAAGCAATGCAGGAATACCTGGTGACGCACGCTGTCGCGCCGCAGGATGTGATTGTGGATTATGCCGGGCGTTCGACTTATGAAACCTGCATGCGCGCGAAGGATGTTTTTGGATTGCAGCGTGCGGTTCTGGTGTCCCAGGGGTATCATTTGCCGCGCGCGCTGTATATTGCGAACAATCTTGGACTGGACGCTGTCGGGATGGCCGGAGATTTACGGTTGAAACCCAAAGCGGATTACCAGAGTTTCCGCGAATGGGCGGCAGAGGTGAAAGCCTTCCTGAACCTGAAATACTTTCCCCCTGACGTGTTGCTTGGCGATATGAAACCGATTAAATAAAGACTTTCATACAGCATGGCGCATGAATCACGTATGAACGAGTTTTCCTGGCGTTCCCGCAAGGCTTCACTTGGCCGCTTTGAGCGCGAAGTTTTTGACGTCTTGATCATTGGCGGCGGAATTACCGGCGCGGGATTAGCCTTTGACGCCACAGTGCGCGGATTGAAAACCGCCCTGGTGGAAAAGCGCGATTTTGCCGCCGGAACTTCCAGCCGTTCGACCAAGCTAATTCATGGCGGTTTGCGATACCTGGAACAGTTCGATTTCGCACTGGTACACGAAGCACTGCTGGAACGGTCTGTGATGACGCGTACCGCTCCCCATCTGACAGAAGCCTTTCCGTTTGTCATTCCCATTTATTCTGACCGGCGGCGAAATTATGACCATCCGCTGATTATGCGAGCCGGACTGTTTTTGTACGACTTGCTGGCCGGACGGCACAATTTTGCGCGCCATCGCCGGCTAGGAAAAGAAGAAGCATTGAGGCTTGCGCCGCAGCTTGATCCCAAAGGCTTGAAAGGCGCGTTTTTGTATTACGACGCGCGAACGAATGACGCCCGGCTGGTGATTGAAGTCATCAAAGCCGCCAATGAGCGCGATGCCGCCATTGCCAACTATTCCAAAGTGGAAAGCTTTTTGCGGGACAGCGACGGTAAAATTTCCGGGGCGCGCGTGCAGGATGAATTCACCGGCGAACAGGTGGATCTGCGCGCCAGCGTAACGATCAATGCCACGGGAATTTGGCTGGAAGAAACGATTCGTCTGAACAGCGACAACAACAATGGGCTTTCCAAAAAACTACGACCGGCGAAAGGCATTCACCTGACTGTCCCAGCCAGCCGCTTGCGCGTGGACGCCGCCTGGCTGATTCCTTCGTTGACTGGCCACCGGTTTTACTTTGTTGTGCCGTGGCAGGATCGCGTCAATATCGGAACCACGGACACCGATTACGAAGGAGGCAAGGACTTTCCGCAGGCCCAACCGGAAGAAGTCGCTGAAATCCTAAATGCCGTCAATTCTTATTTTCCGAGCGCGAATCTGGACACCACGGACGTCATTTCGGCTTGGGCTGGATTGCGCCCCCTGATTAGCGATGCCAATGCCAAAGACACGACGAAAGTGTCGCGCAAGGAAGAAATCATTGAAACGCCAGACGGCTTGATTTCCGTAGGTGGCGGCAAGTTAACGACATACCGTTTGATGGCGGAAAAGGGAATTGACCTTGCCCTGAAGCGGCTGGGCAAATCGGATGGGAAAAACAAAACCACTGACGTTGCTGTCAGTGGCGGCCAGATGAGCCGCCTGGATCTGGAACAAACCGCCCGGCAGATTGCGGGGCATTTCCGCCTGCCACTGGAAACCACGCGGCATCTGGCGTTTAACTACGGATCGAATTTTGACGCGTTGGTACGCTTGATGCTGGATGATGAACAACTGCGCGAACGGCTGACGGACGAATTGCCTTTCGTCAAAGCCGAAGTGATTTACGCCGCTCGGCACGAAATGGCTGTTTGTTTGACGGATGTGTTAACCCGGCGAATGCGTCTGGCAATGCTGGCGGGCGAAGCCTCGCTGGAATGTGCGCCGGTTGCCGCTGGGCTGATGGCAAAGGAATTGGGTTGGGATGAGGCAGAAATCAAGCGGCAGCTTGATGTTTTTGCGACGGAGTTTCACCGGGAATATTCAGCTAAATCGAACCAAACAACATTGGTACAACCAAAAAGAAACCACTGACGAACACGGATAAGCACAGATCAACACGGGTAAATTTGTGTGTATCGGTGTTCATCTGAGTGAATCAGTGTGTATCCGTGGTTAATCGTTTGTCTCAATGTTACTTGTTCTGATTTAGAAAATGACAGCT
>CAYLJQ010000345.1:0-7443 GCA_964383955.1 uncultured Heliomicrobium sp.
GTTCAAGCTGCGCCGCTGGCACATCCCCTCCAGCCTGTTCGTCAAATACGACGATTACCTTGACCAACACCAGCACGCAGCAGGCCGCGCGCGTGCGTCTGTTTTTTGTCGAAGGATTGACGGGAATTGCGACCAGCACCATCAGAACCATCAACGCGAATCAGACGTTGACGATGCAGGCTTCTGAGGTTTCTCCATCAAAAACCGGCTATGTGCTGGCGGTGGCCATCAACAACAATAACTGCCCAATTGTGTTCAATTTTTTGCGTGGGACACAAATCGTGAATGGCGCAGGCGGCTATTCCGGATCGGTCAGTGCTATCCCAGTCAGCGGAATTGCCGCGCCGACAAGTTGCGGCGCTTCGACGACGTCAACCACGCTGAGCTTTGACGGTGCGATGTACGGCCGTTTTCCCAGCCAGATCACGGCGGATGGTGTGACCACATCCAGCCAGTCCGGCGCGACGTTGTTAGTTGCCAATGCGGTGGGCGGCAATCTGGTCGGCAGCAATCGCGCCAGCAGCATCAGTTCCGTCAACGGAACTGTGATTGATTCGTCGCTGAACACTTATCCATACACAGACAGTCGAACCTCCTCGCAAATCGCTGTCGAATTGAATTCGCGGTATCCGCTGACATCCCCACGTTTCGATCAAATCATTCCCGCTGGCCAAGTCGGAAAAATAACGATGTTTGCCAGCCCGGCAATTTTCGGAATGACACTGACCAAAACGGCTGCGGCTTCCACTGCATCGTTGATGCGCACGGTGGCCTTCAAAAACGCTACGCTGACAATCCCCGTCAACAACACCTTCATCATTCTGTTGGGTTCTCCGACAAGTGAAATCTTTTCCGAAAAATCCAGAACACCGTCTTCAGGCGTCAGGCTGACTGAACAGAACATTCAGCCGCCCCAAAAAGAAATCACAACAAACACCATTCAGCCGCCTGAAGCCGGAACTCTGAACACCTTTTCCGCAAGCGACTCGCAATCCGCAATCCGCAATCCGCAATCTGAAATTGTCCAGCAACAACCCGGCGCGTCAATCACGTACACCATCACACCAAGCGGCAAAATTCCCACAGGCGAAGCAATTGATTTTCTGCCTGCATCCAGAACCGTCACGCTGGGCAGCAGCGGTTCGCCGTCGTTTACTGCTGTCGCCGCGGAACCGTCGCAAGCTACCGTTGATGCCAGTTTCTGCGGCAGAACGTCTATCGGCTTGAAAATTGGCGGCGGAATCACGATGCCCGGCGGTTATGCCTCGGAAATCATTCCGGTCAATTTGCATCTGACGAACGCGAAAGCCTCCGGTTGTTCGTTGCCTACGGATGTCAGCACCAATAACAGCGCGGGCAGTTATCTGCTTGATAACGCCGTTGTGTTGCCCAGAGTGCTGGCGTTGGAAGGAAGTTATGAAATCACGCCCAATGACGCGCGGTTCGATTTCAATTATCAACCTGCAAGTTTGCCCGAAGACCCAACCGGGACCGTTTTGGCTCCGCCGCTGATCGGCAGTTCTTTGGGTTGGAACTTCAATGCGTACACGGTCAGCACCTGCCCTGCTTCGGTCACTGCCACAGCCAACGGCGAAACCAACTTGCAGGTTTGCGAAGGCCAGGCAATCAATCTGGACACGCCTGCGGTTCCGGGCGCAACCAGCTACACGTGGACGTTGCCAAACAATTCGATGGTCGCCGGACGAACCCCAACCATTGCTGCAGCAACGTTGGCAAATTCGGGAACGTATAAAGTGCAGGTCGCGACTCCCAGTTGTGCCATGCCCATCGAAACCACCATTCAGGTCACCGTCAATCCATCTGCCACAGCCAATGCGGGCACTGACCAGTCTCAATGCCAGGCCGCCAACGGTACGACGGTGTTCACCTTGAACGGAACCGCTTCTGCCGGAACTTCCACCGTCTGGGCAGTCACCGGTTCCACCGGTGATGCCGCAGCTTCAATCACGAACATCGGCAGTTTGACCACGATGGTGAATGTCACAGGAACCGGCAGCATCACGCTGCAATTGACCGCCGCCAGCCCGGCAGGGTGCGGCATCGCGAACGATCAGGTTGTGCTGAACGTTTCTCCCGGATCGGGCGCAAACATCACGACGCAACCCGTTGCGCAATCGGTTTGCCTGGGCACAGCGGCAAACTTTTCCGTCGCGGCAAGTGGAACTGGCTTGGCCTATCAGTGGCGAAAGAATGGCGCAAACATCAACGGGCAAACCGGCACCACGTTATCCATTCCGAACGCGCAGCTTAGCGATGCTGGAAGTTACGATGTGGTAATTACGGCTGGCTGCGGCCCGCTGACTTCAACCGCTGTCGCGCTGACCGTCAACAGTTACGAAGGCGATCTTTCGCCAAATGCGAACGGTGATTGTCAGGTGACAATGGCGGATTGGGTTCGCGTCGGAAACATCATCAGCGGGTTGGTTGCTGGGCTCAGCGCTGAAGAACTGAGGCGCGCAGACAGTGCGCCACGAAACACGCTCGGCAATGGAGTTCTGACCGTCGGTGACTGGGTGCAGGCTGGCCGTTATGCCGCCGCGCTTGAGCCGCTGGCGCAGGTTGGCGGCCCAAGCGTAACGACTCCGGCCTTTGGATTCGCAGCAACAGAATTCACAGGCAGTCTGTTAAAGCAGGTCAAAAACGTTGACGCCCGAACGCTGAGGCTAAGAACCGAAAGCCTTCGCGCAAGCAATCACACGATCGAAGTCGAACTGGATGCGCGTGGTGAAGAAAACGCTATCGGGTTCAGCCTGAACTTCCCCGCTGGCAATTGGCGGCTGCAATCGGCAACCGTATCAGACGAACTCAATTCGGCAACGCTGCTGGTCAATCGCAGCGAAGTCAAAGAAGGCCGGCTTGGCTTCATCGTTTCGATGCCGATTGGGCAAAAGCTTCCCGCCGGTAAGCACAGAATTGCGATGCTGCGGTTTTCGCCAGTCACAGCAACAAAATCGCCTGAGCTTTCCGGGTTTAGCTTTGGCGATTCGCCTGTCAGCCGTGAACTCGTGGATGCCAACGCCGAAAGTTTGCCGCTGAATTTCGCCCGCGATGATTTCGCGCCGCTGACAGTGGTTTCCGCTGCCGACTTCGCGCAGGAAAAACTGGCCGTTGAATCCATCGCAATCGCGTTTGGTGAAAAGCTGGCGACCGGTTCATTCAACGCCCAAACGCTGCCGCTGCCGAGCGAGCTGTCAAACACGCAAGTCGTCATCCTGGATAGTCGTGGCATTGAGCACTTTGCGCCGCTGTTTTCGACTTCCGCCGATCAGGTCGTGTTTCTGGTTCCGCCGGATGTCGCGCTTGGAAACGCGACGGTGGCAGTTCGAAACGGCGGCAATCAATTTTCAACAGCAACGGTTGAAATCGTCGAAACGGCTCCGGCCATTTTTACCGATTGCGGATCGCGGTTTGCAGATTGCGGATTCGCTCCTGTCGCAGTCTTGCTCAGAACGCAAAGCGACGGATCGTTGAGTTACGAACCTTTGCTTGGTCGTGATTCACAACAACAATCCGCAATTCAAATCGGCTTCGGTGAAAACGATCAACTGATTCTGGTTCTGTTTGGCACCGGGCTGAGAAATCATCGCGGCGAAATCATCGCTCGATTGGGCGACGCAACGCTGCCGGTGCTGTACGCCGGAGCGCAAAACGAAATGACCGGGCTGGATCAAATCAACGTGGCGATGCCTCATTGGCTGGCTGGCAAAGGCGAACAATCGTTGTGGCTGACCATCAACGGTCAGCCGACAAACCAAATCCGTATCGTGATTCAATGAAACATTGAAATTAAACTGGCAGAAAATGGGGGCAAAAAAACGGACTGATCTTGGTCTCGATCCTGTGGTTAAGTGCTCAACGACAAGCAATTAAACGATTTTTTTGCCCCCATTTTCTGCCAGCAAGTTTTCCCAACATGAAATCCTTCCTTCAAACAATACTCTTGATCTTCGTCGCGGCAATGAGCCTGTCACCGAAACCAATTTCTGCGCAGCAATCCACCGACAAGCCGGAACTGATCTTTCAACAAGGCCACAGCCAGCGCAGTGACGGGTTGGCGTTCAGCCCCGACAATCGCTATCTGGCTTCGGCAAGCTCCGATTCGACCATCAGAATTTGGGACGCCGCGACGGGTAATGAACTTCGCGTGCTAAAAGGCCACACCGGCGGAGTTCGTTGCGTCACGTTCAGCGCCGATGGCCAATCGCTGGCTTCGGGCGGGATGGACGGCAAAGTCAAATTGTGGGATGTGGCTTCGGGCAAAGAAATCGCCAACTTTGACGGTCACAAAGGCCGCGTCAACACAGTGGCTTTCAGCCGCGACGGCAAGCTGCTGGCTTCGGGCGGGGTTGATAACGTCGTCAAAGTTTGGGACGTGACAACGAAAGCTGAAATGCGGACGCAGGCCGGTCACACGGGCTGGGTGCTGGCTTTGGCCTTTGGCGCAGACAATCAAACGCTGGTTTCAAGCAGCGCTGATCTGACGCTCAAGCGTTGGAACCTTGCAAGCGGACAAGTTATACAAACCGCGACGCAACAGACACCAATCACGTGTTTGGCAATCAGTCAGAATAGCGAATGGCTCGCTTCAGTCAGCAACAACGCGACAGTCCAGTTGTGGCAGATGCCGCAACTTCAAGCTGAACCTGGTTTCAGTTTTCGATTTGATACCGGTCGCGTGGTCGCCGTCAGTTTCAACGCCAATGATTCTCAAGTCTTCGCCGTTTCCTCGGAAAGAGTCAGCAAACGCTTTGATCTGGCCTCGCGCATGGCGACGCAATTGTCAGCCGAACCGGAACGAACGGAAAAATATGAAGCTGCTGCTTTCACTTCTGACGGCCAACGACTGGCCATTTCCGCAGGCACGCGCGATCTGGAAGTTCATAGTTTCGACGATTTCGCCAGTCCCATGATGCTGACCAGCCGAGCCAATCCGGTTCGCGCTGTCGCCTTCAGCAACGATGGCCGCTGGATGGCGACGGGCAATCAGGACACCAGCGCAACTTTGTGGGATGTGTTCGCCGGTCGAGCCGTCGCCAACTTTGCGGGCAACGAAGGCAGTATGACTTCGGTTGCGTTCAGTGCCGACAGCCAATTGCTGGCCACAGGCAGCCGAGGTGGAATTGTTCGTTTGATCGAAGTCGTAGGGGCGCGCGAAATTCGCAAATGGCAAGCCCACGACGGCGGCGTCAATTCGATAGCTTTCACCACTGACGCCAAACTGTTGACTGGCAGTTCCGACCAAACAATCAAAGTTTGGCCCATCGAAGTTCAAAGTGCTGGCGGCAACGCAACCACAACGCTGAAACAAACGAGAGAGATCAATTCGATCAGTGTCAGCAACGATGGCAAATTGCTGGCTTCCGGTTCGGCTGACGGTGTCGTGAAAATTTATGACACGGCCACTTGGCGAGAGCTTCGTTCGCTGGCGGCTCATACCGGCGCAGTGTTCGCGCTGGCATTCAGCAATGACAGCAAAACGCTGGCTTCAGGCGGCGCGGATAGAGCAATCAAGCTTTGGCAAACCGCCGACTGGCAAATGGCTCGCACAATTAATGATTCTGCTTCGGCAGTTTACAGTTTGGCGTTTTCCCCGGACGACAAGCTGATCGCGGTTGGAAATTTCGATGGCAGCATCAAGTTGCTGGATGCTGCAAACGGTTCAACACGGGCGACGCTGGCTGGAGCTTCGGGCAGCGCCAATGGCGTGAACTTCAACGACGACGGCAACTTGCTGACTTCGGCGCACGACGATGGCAGTTTGCGAATCTGGTCCATGGGACGCGGCCAGCTTGCGGCGACGGCGTTGTCGTTGCGCGAAAGCAGCGACTGGCTGGTGGTCACGCCCGAAGGTTTGTTTGACGGTTCGCCCGCCGCCTGGCCACAGATTTCATGGCGCTTCGGCCAGAACACTTTCAGCACTGCGCCGGTTGAAATTTTCTTCAATGAATTTTTCTATCCTGACTTGCTGGCCGATGTGCTGGCGGGCAAACGGCCTCAGCCAAAAGAACAAATCGCGCAAATTGATCGCCGCCAACCGCGCGTGCGAATGCTGATCGGCAATGAAACTACTACATCTGCAAAACCTGTTCTCCATGAGCGAACCGTCAACGTCAAAATCGAAATCGCCGAAGCCGCAGCGGGCAGCGGCGCGCAAGACGTTCGATTGTTCCGCAACGGCGCGCTGTTCAAAGTCTGGCGAGGCGACGCGCTGAAAGGTCGCGGCAGCGCAACGCTGGAAGCGCAAATCCCGATTGTTGCCGGAGAGAATCGGCTGACGGCGTATGCCTTTAACCGAGACAACGTTAAAAGCGCGGACGCCAATCGTTATGTGATTGGTGCTGATGCTTTGCGGCGGCGCGGCACGGCTTACATTTTGACCGTCGGCGTCAATCGCTATTCCAACCCAAACTACAATCTGAACTTTGCCGTGCCCGACGCAACGGATTTCAGCGAAGAGCTGCGCCAGCGGCAAACTGCGCTCAATCGTTTTGCCAAAATCGAAGTCGTATCACTGTTTGACCAGCAAGCGACCAAAGCCAACATCGTCGCCGCCATTGAAAAACTAAAAACGGCTCAGCCGGAAGACGCCGTCATCGTATATTTCGCCGGGCACGGCCTTGCCGTCGAACCGCGCTTTTACCTGATCCCGCACGATCTGGGCTACACGGGCAAACGCGAAAGCCTGACGCCAGCCGCCATGAAACAGGTGTTGCGCAACAGCATTTCGGACGAAGAACTGACTTCGTTGTTTGAAGGCGTCGGCGCAGGCCAATTGCTGATGGTGATTGATGCCTGCAACTCCGGGCAGGTTCTGGAATCTGAAGAAACGCGGCGCGGCCCAATGAATTCAAAAGGATTGGCGCAACTGGCGTACGAAAAAGGAATCAGCGTATTGACGGCTTCGCAAAGTTATCAGGCCGCGCTGGAAAACAAAGAACTCGGCCACGGCTATTTGACCTTTGCTTTGATCGAAGATGGTTTGAAACAAATGGCGGCTGACAACCGTCCGCGCGATGGCAAAGTGTTGTTGCGCGAATGGTTTGATCACGCGTCGGCCAAAGTTCCGCGCATGCAGGAAAAGAACTATCAGGCGGAGCGGGAACGCATTCTTCGGCGAAAGAACGCTTCGCAATTGAAAGGAAAAGTGAAGCCTGAAGCCCAGAGACCGCGATTGTTTTATCGCCGCGAAGCTGACGCTCAACCGATGATTATCACAGGAAACGCTTCATCAAATCCGAAGTAATCTTCGCCCATCTAACGAAGCCGCCGAGACAGTTGTTGATCCACTTCCAACAGTCGCGTTCGGGCAAATTCGGAATCGGGTTTGACCTGCAAAGCTTCCAGGTAATGTTGCCGCGCAGCCATCAAGCGCTCGCCGCCTTCCGCAATCCGGGCCGCTTCGATCAGGGTTTGAAATGTGCG
>CAYLJQ010000346.1:0-7383 GCA_964383955.1 uncultured Heliomicrobium sp.
CACGCTGGCGTAATCCAGTCCGGCAGAAATCGAATGCGTCAGCGCAATCTGTCCACGATCATCCTGCAAAACATAACTTCGCGTTCCCTGCAGCACACCAATTCGCCCACCGCCTTCTTCCAGAAACCGTGCGGCATGTTCGCCGAGCGACAATCCGCGCCCTCCCGCTTCAACGCCAATCATCTTGACGTCTTTGTCATTCAGAAACTCGTAAAACAATCCCATCGCATTGCTGCCGCCGCCAACGCACGCAACCAGATAATCCGGAAGCTTTCCGGTTCGTTCCAGCATTTGCCGCTTGGCTTCGCGGCCAATCACGCTTTGAAAATCGCGCACCATCATCGGGTACGGATGCGGCCCCAGCACGGAACCAAGCAAATAATGCGTGTCACCGACATTCGTCACCCAATCGCGCAAAGCTTCATTGATTGCGTCTTTCAATGTCTTGCTACCGGATTCCACACCGCGAACTTCTGCTCCAAGCAACCTCATGCGAAACACGTTCAGCGCCTGCCGCCGCATGTCTTCCGTGCCCATGTACACAACGCATTCCAAGCCTGCCCAGGCACAAACCGTCGCAGTCGCCACGCCGTGTTGCCCGGCTCCAGTTTCGGCGATGATGCGCTTCTTCCCCATTCGCCTAGCCAGCAGAATCTGTCCCAGCGCATTGTTGATCTTGTGCGCTCCCGTATGGTTCAGGTCTTCGCGTTTCAAGTAAATCTGCGCGCCGCCTAAATGCTCCGTCATCCGTTCAGCAAAGGTAATCGGAGTAGGACGCCCGACAAATTCCCTCAACAAACGATGAAACTCCTCCTGAAAAGTCGGATCATCTTTCGCCACGGCATACGCGGTTTTCAATTCATCCAGCGCATACATCAACGTTTCCGGCACAAAGCTGCCGCCATAGGGTCCAAAATGCCCGCTCGAATCTGGCAAAGCGGAAAAATTCATTTGATCGTCTCCATCTCCTGTTTCAATTTTTTCAACTTGTTGGCGTCTTTCTTCCCAGGTGCGCTTTCGACGCCGCTATTCACATCCACGGCAAACGGTTCAACGGCACGAATCGCTTCGGTGATGTTTTCCGGCGACAAACCACCAGCCAAAAACAATCTTGTCAGCTTCGCAGCTTCACACGCAATTTCCCAATTCGCGGTTTTACCTGTGCCGCCGTACAAGTGTTTATCAAAAGCATCCAACAAAATCGCCCACGCCGGATAGTTCAGAACCTCACGCACATCGAACCCTTCGCCGACTCTCAAAGCCTTGATGACGCGCTCAGTTCCGACGGCTTCGCAGTAAGCGGCATCTTCATCGCCGTGAAGTTGCGCCAGTTGTGCGCCACTGGCATTCAGAATTTCCGCCACGTCCTGAGGCTGAGCTTCATTCACGAAAATGCCAACTGTCGTAATTTCGCCTGGAAGTTGTTCGATGATTATTCGCGCAGCTTCCGGCGAAATATAGCGTGGGCTTTTCCGATAAAAATTGAAGCCCAAAAACTCTGCGCCGCATCCCATGGCGATGCGTGAATCCTCAAGCGAAGTGATGCCACAGACTTTCAGCCGGACTCTTCCCATCAAGACACCAGCGCTTTCAACGCTGCGGCTTCATCTTCCGCCCGCATTAACTCTTCGCCGATCAAAAAAGCGTGAAAACCAGCCCCGCGCAGCCGGTCAATGTCTTCGCGGGTGCGAATGCCGCTTTCGCTGACCAGAGTGAGCGACTTCGGCAATTCCGCCGCAAGTTCCAATGAGGTTTCCAGCCGAGTTTCAAACGTTCGCAGGTTGCGATTGTTAATGCCAAGCAGCCGCACATCGTAGCGCATCACCGTTTCCATCTCTTCGTGGTCATGGATTTCGACCAGCACGTCAAGCCCCAGCCCGTGCGCCAACTGCAACAAATCGTTGAACTGTTCAGGTTCCAGCATCGCAGCAATCAATAGGATGGCGTCGGCTCTGGCATGCACGGCTTCATAAACTTGGTACTCGTCGAAGATAAAATCCTTGCGCAGAATCGGCAGCGGCGACACTCTTCGCACGGCGCGCAAGTAGTCCAGCGAGCCGTCAAAGAAATCTTCCTCGGTCAGGCAGGAAATCGCCGCCGCACCGCCTGAAATGTAATTGCGAGCAATGCTGACCGGATCAAAGTTTTCCCGGATAAGGCCTTTTGATGGAGAGCGGCGTTTGATTTCGGCAATAATTTTGATCCCGCTACGGCGCAGCGCCGGAACAAAAATTCCAGGGCCGCTTACTGTTGCCATCGAAGCTTTCAATTGTTCGAGGGGGATTTGGCGTTTCGCCTCTTCCAGGCGTTCACGCTTGCGGGCTACAATTTTTTCCAGAATGTCGCTCATAAAATCAAAAGCCGGAAGACTACCTAAGGACGTCTCCGGCTTTTCCTTTTGCAAAGAATTACTTGTCGCTGAAAAGGTCTTTTTTCATCTTGGCAACCAAACGTTCCGCCAGCTTGCCTTTGCCGCTACGGCTCAGACTTCCCCACAGAACCCCTTTATCGCCTGCTTCACCAACCCAGACAATGGACTTGTCTTTGACGCTGATCAAACGAACCGAACCTTCGGCGTTATCTTTACCGCCAAGCGCCGAGTTGTACCATTTGTCGCCTGACTTGGTGACTTTGCCGCTGATGATGAAATCGGCTGCCGTTTCGTCCGTCACAACACTCACCGGCAGTTTCCGTTTGACGATTTCTGTCGCCAACAGATCGTTGAAATCGCCATCCATCGGAGCCACAAAAATCTTCGAACCTTCAGCCACTTTTGCCTGACCATTCGCCATTGAAAAAGAAGACAAAGCAATCAGGAACAGGAAAATTCCAAAACACAGCTTACGCATCAACTATCCTCCGTTGTTTAAGGTTTGTTTTTTGATTCTTGGAGAAAACATCTGGGAGCCAAATTCTGTCATGGGGAAATCACATCCGGCCTTGATCAGCCAAGTTGCTTGCGCGCTGCAACGATTCCAGCTTTGCCAGCGCCCTGCCGTCGGATAAAACCTGTGCGGCCCATTTCGTTGCAGCCTGCAAATCTTCCGCCTGACCGGCGACAAACAGCGAAGCAGCGGCGTTGATCAAAACCAAATCCCGCGCATTGCCGTTTCGCTCGCCGGAAAGCACGGCGCGAATTGTTGTCGCGTTTTCTTCAGCGGTTCCGCCTCGCAAAGCTTCAAGCGACGATTGCCGCAAGCCAAAATCTTCCGGCGAAATTTCAAAGCGCCGAACACCGCCGGCTGTCGATTCGTGAACGACGGTTTTGCCTGCCAGCGTGATTTCGTCCAAGCCGTCTTCGCCGCGAACCACCCAAGCTCGCCGAATCCCTAAGCGTGATAAGGCATTGGCGACTTTTTCGCAGCCTGGCTCGGAGGAAACTCCCAGAACCTGAAACGGCGCGCCAGCAGGATTGGTCAAGGGCCCGAGCAAATTGAAAATCGTTCGCACGCCCAATTCTCGGCGTATCATCGCCACTCGCTTTGTCGCCGCGTGATGCAGCGGAGCGAACATAAAACAGACGCCAATTTCGTCAAAGATTTCAGCGACTCGTTGCGGTGGCAAATCAACTTTGACGCCCAAAGCGCGCAACACATCTGCGCTGCCGGATCTGCTGGTGACGCCAACGTTACCGTGCTTGGCGACTGGCAATCCTGCCGCAGCGACAACAAAGGCTGCTGCCGTCGAAACATTGAAGGTTTTTGCGTCGCTGCCTCCGGTGCCGCAAGTGTCAACGAAAGTCGTGTGTTTCGTCGTAATCCGAGCGCTCCGAGCGCGCATCGTTTCGGCAAAACCTGCGAGTTCTTCTTCGGTTTCGCCTTTGGCAGACAAAGCAATCAACGAAGCAGCAATTTGCGCATCCGTCGTACTTTCGCTGAGCATCGAGTCGAGCAGGCGGGCAGCATCGCCTTGCGACAAGCTTTGTTTGGCAATCAATTTGTTTAGGATTTCTGGAGTCAATTTAGTTTCAGGAAGTTCGCCAACAGCTTTTTGCCTTCGGTCGTCATGATGGATTCGGGATGAAACTGCACGCCTTCGCAAGCCGGAAATTCCTTATGGCGCAATCCCATCACCAACCCATCGGAAGTTGTTGCGGTAACTTCCAGCGTCGAAGGAATGCTGCTGCGTTCGACAATCAGCGAGTGGTATCGCGTCGCCGTGAACGGGTTGCCGATGCCTTCAAAAATGGTTTTGCCGTCGTGGAGAATCTGGCTGGTTTTGCCGTGCATCAGGTACGGTGCACGAATGACGTCTCCGCCAAAGGCTTGCCCCATAGCCTGATGGCCCAGGCAAACGCCAAGCAACGGCAGCTTGCCAGCAAAGTGTCGAATCACATCTAACGTGATGCCCGCTTCGTTCGGCGTGCAGGGACCGGGCGAGAGCAAAATCCGTTCAGGCTTCATTGCTTCAACATCTTCGACACCAACTTGATCGTTTCGAACAACCTTCACTTCTGCGCCAAGCTCGCCCAGATATTGCACCAGGTTGTAGGTAAATGAATCGTAGTTGTCTATCACCAGAATCATAATCAGTTCTCAGGGTTTGATAACGGCTTCAATCAGTTCCACCCGATCAATCGGAGCTTCGCCGTTGCGCGGAACTTTTTCGATTTTGTCCAGGGTTTCGAATCCGTCAACGACTTTGCCGAAGATGGAATACTTGCCGTCCAGATTCGTCGCCGGAGCCAGCACGATGAAAAACGAAGTCAGCGCCGAATCAGGCTCATTTGCGCGCGCCATCGAAAGCACTCCGCGGACGTGTTTGCGCACCTGGCTAAATTCGCCTTTGACGTTGCGAACCCATTTGTCAGCGTAATGCACTTGCCCGCCGGGACGGCCAGATCCCATTCCGCCTTGAATGACAAAACCCGGAACGATGCGATGAAAACTGGTGTGATCGTACCAGCCGGTTTGCACCAGCTTCAGAAAGTTGCGGACATGTTCCGGCGCTAAATCCGGTTCCAAAGCAACTGTGATGTCGCCCAAACTGGTGTGCAAAATCACTTCTTTCCGCATTTCGTCAACAGTTGCGTCTTTGAAGGGTTCTTCGCGTTTGGGTTCAATCTTGATGCTGGTAATTTTGATTGGAGTTTTGAGCAACTGGGCATCGTCGGCTTCAGACACAGAAATTTTATCCACGACGTCTATGCCTTCCGTGACTTGCCCAAACGCCGAATACTCGCCATCCAAAGCCGTTTGTGCCGAAGCGCAAATAAAAAACTGTGCGCCGTCGCTGTTCGCTTTGCCGGGAATTCGCACCGTGGAAACGGTTCCTGTCACGTGCTTAACGTCGCTGATTTCGTCTGGCAATTGATTCAGCGCGCCGCTTCCCCACTTGGCACGAGGCGTTTTCGGGTCTTTCAGCAGTGGATCGCCGCCTTGAATAATTCCGTATTTGATCGCGCGAAAAAATGCCGAACCGTCGTAAAAACCTGCCTTGGCGTTTTTGATAAACGCTTGAACGTGTTTTGGCGCTTTGGTCGGATAAAACTCAAACCGAATAACACCAACTTCCGTCGTGATGACGGCTTCCAGCTTTGCCGCTTCTTCCAGAGAAACCGGCGGCGGCTCGTCTCCGGGTTTAGGCGCATTCTTTTTTCGAGCTGGCGGCACTTGCCCAGCGGCAACCAGACCTGTTGCCAGCAACAAACCCAGACAGAGGGCAATCCGCAATCCGCAATCCGCAATCCGCAGTCCCTTCATAGCTCTTTCTCCGCCATTTCAATTGCGCGAACCAAAGCGCGTGATTTGTTGACCGTTTCCTGGAATTCCGTTTCCGGCACCGAATCGGCGACGATGCCGCCGCCTGCTTGAATGTAAGCACGATTGCCGCGCGCATACATCGTTCGTAGCGCGATACATGAATCCAGGTTCCCCGAATAATCAAAATACAAAACCGCTCCGGCATAGGCCCCGCGCCGAGTCGGTTCCAGTTCGTCAATGATTTCCATCGCGCGAACTTTTGGCGCGCCGGAAACTGTTCCGGCAGGAAATGTCGCCGCCAGCGCGTCAAAGCAATCCAGCCCTTCGCGCAAGGTGGCTTTCAGCGAAGAAACCAAATGCATGACGTGCGAAAAGCGTTCGACAAACATCAGATCGGCGACTTTGACAGAGCCGTATTCGGCCACGCGGCCAAGATCATTTCGGCCAAGATCAACCAGCATGACGTGTTCGGCGCGTTCTTTTTCGTCGTGAAGAAGTTGCTCTTCCAGCTTGCGATCTTCGGCTTCGGTCGCACCGCGCGGATGCGTTCCGGCAATCGGACGATATTCCAATTGGCGATCCGTGCAGCGCACCAGCATTTCCGGCGAAGCGCCAAGCACCGTTTCTTCGCCGCCGAGCTTCAGGAAAAACATGTATGGCGATGGATTGACGACTCGCAGCGCGCGGTAAATTTGAAAGGGATGAACCGTGATGTCGGTTTCAAAGCGCTGTGCAAACACGACCTGAAATGCGTCGCCAGCTTTGATGAACTCCTTGATCTTCTCAATTGCCGAAACGTAATACTCCTTCGGCATATTCGAGCGAATCTGGATGGATTCCGCTCTTCGACTGGAAGACGCAGGTTCGACTGGCGCAGCCAAACTGGCTTCAAGCCGTGCGATTTCGCTGCAAGCGGCGATGTATTTGTCGCGCAAATTTGCGCCGTCGCGTTCACCGTCGGTGAAGACATTGGCAATGATGTGAATCTGATGCTTGACGTGGTCGAAAGCCAGAATGCTGGAAAAGAACATGACAACGGCAGTGTCTACATTCAAATCGTCTTTGGCTTGATCCGGCAAGCGCTCGAACCAGCGCACGGCGTCATAGCCGAAATAGCCAACTGCGCCGCAAGAAAACGGTGGCAAGCCCGGCAACTTGACCGGCTTGTGTTCGCGCATCAGGTCCCGCAACACGTCCAGCATCGGGCGCTGGATAGTTTCCTGACTGCCGTCGGCGCGTTCGATTGAAATGTCAACCCGGTCGCCACCGCTCCCCGTACCGACTCGATTTCGAGCGCGCACAATCGTGTGCGGCGCGCAGCCCAGAAACGAATATCGCGCGATCTTTTCGCCGCCTTCGATGGATTCCAGCAGAAAAGCGCGTGGTGATTGGCGTTCGATTCGCAGAAACGCCGAAACGGGCGTCAGCAAATCGGCCATCACGGTTTTGACCAGCGGAACGACTGTGCCTTCAGCGGCCAGCGCCAGAAACTCTTCGTAAGTTGTCGGAGTAATTTGGGACATAGGGCAAAAGGTATTGGTACGGTACCGCGCGCGTAAGCGAGCGGCGACTTATCCAAACTAACCGCTTGCTCACGCGCGCGGTACTGCACCGATACTTTACCGGAGCTTACTTGCTGTATTTCGGGTTTGCCGGTTTTCCGGCTCGATGATTCAATTCG
>CAYLJQ010000347.1:0-7376 GCA_964383955.1 uncultured Heliomicrobium sp.
TGTTTTTCGGTCGGCACGGAGATGTATTCCCAGCGCAGACCCAAATTCAATGACAGGTTTGGTTTCAGCCGCCACGCATCCCCAGCGTAAAGCCCAAAGGTGTTGTATTGGAATTGTTGACGCTGCAATGCGCCATTGACGAATCCGGAAGTGCGCGATGTGGAATTGAAGCTCTGGTCAACTTGCGCAATCGGAGCCGCCAGAATCGCCAATATATCACGTGCGCGGTTGAAATCGTTGGTCGAAATTCCGCCGGGGAATAACGATGTCGCCAACGGATTCTGGTTGCCAGCGGTGTTAAAGCCGATGGTATACAGCGGCAAGGTTCCGGCTGCATCATACGGTTCGATAAACACGCGCCGGTAGTTGCCGCCAAATCGAACCTGATGTTTGCCTTTCACCCAGGTTGCGTTGTCAATCACTTCGTAGTTATCGGCAATGCGGCCTTGCGGCATCTGGTTGTCTGTTGGATTCGAAATCAAAGGGAATGCCAACTGATACCCATCAGGAAACAGTTCGTTCGTGAAGAAAGAAACGTTGTAATTATTGAAGCCATAGCGCAGTTCGTTGTTCAACGTGGCGGTCGGCGTCCAGTTCCAGGCGAATGAACCGCGTGGACGGCTGGAAGATTGTCCGTCACCCGGTCGGCCAGGGAATGGTTCATTGCCTGCGTTCGGGAAGTTGAACGTAAAGCGGCTGAAGATTGCTTCAAAGCGATGGCGCGACGAAGCGTCGTAATCCACACGGAACCCCCACAGATCGCTGTCAAATCCGGTCGGGCTGTTGAACCGATATCCGGCGATGTTGGCCAGCGCGGTGTTCGTCGTAATGTCCGCCGTTGTCAGGTCGTTCGGCAACGGAGTTGTCGCAATCAGGCTGGCGACTTTGGGATCGGCGACACGCCCGGCAGCCGACAAAATGTTGATGCTTTGCAACTGACCGTTGTCGGAACGGCGATACGTGAATTGGCCTTGTCGTGCCGATTGCGTCAGCACGGTTCTAAGCACGCTGGTGTCGGTTTTGACGCGCGTGCCTTCGTAATATCCATAAAAGAACAGTTTGTTGCTGTCGAATCCAAGCGGGCCAAAAACCTTGCCAGGCAATTTGACCGGGCCGCCGAAACCGAAGCCGAATTGGTTTTGAATCAGCTTTTCTTTTTTGATGCCGGCCGCATTGTTGAAATACGAATTGGCATCCAGCGCGTCGTTGCGATGAAACTCAAACACGCTGCCGTGGTATTCGGTGGAACCGCGCGGGGTCGCCAGTTTGAGCTGCGCAACGCCGAGTCCATCGGTTGGTCCGCCGTTCTGTGTGGTCAAGGTGAATTCGGCGACGCTGACAACGCTGGGCGCGGCAGTCCCGAAAAAGCTGTCCGTGCGGATGAAGTTGTCATTGATATTGATGCCGTCCCAGGTCAGGTTGGTAAACGTGCCGCGCGTGCCGTTCACCGTCGCGGTACGGTTGCTGCCGCTGGTGTTGACGCCGGCTTGCAACGCCGCCAGCGATAGCGGGTTGCGGCCATTCAGCGGCAAATCATTGATCTGGCGCGAAAGCACCGTCGTTTGCAACGCTGCATTTTCGGCGTTGACTACGGCTTGTGCTTCCGAAGCCGAAGTGGTGATGACTTCGGCAATCTGGCCGGTTTGCAGTTCAAAATGAACCGTCGCCGGAGTGCCAACGTTGACGGTCACGCCTGTGACTTCGCCTTTTTTGAAGCCGTCGCGCTCCGCGACGATCTTGTAATTTCCGGCGCGGACTTCGGGGAAAACAAACGCGCCCTGGTCATTTGTTGTTGCAGTGACTTCGCGCTGCGTGGCCAGGTCAACCAGCGTGACTTTCGCGCCGGTAATGACGGCTCCGGCCTGATCCTTGACCGTGCCAGTGACCGTTGAATTGAATGTTTGCGCCAGTGCTGAACTGCCAAACAGCAAACCAAGCAATGCTGTCAGCGTCCAGGCAAAGATGCGTTTTCTGTGATGTATTCCTGATTGCATCAAAACCCTCCTAGTTGGTGATGTTTCCATTTCTGTGTGTTCAACCAATCTGGTTGGCGAAGACAATTGAAAGAGCTTCCAAAAGTAGGTGTCACCCTTCGCCATAAAATTGGCGCAAGCGCTATTCCAACCGTGTTTTGTGTGTATGGATTGCTGAAATCCATAGATTTAACAGGTATTGCAGGTCGCTTTGTTTGGAAGGTTCGTTGAGAAAAACGAATGGAATTTCGTTTTTTCAGATGAATTGTTTGCTTGATTCAGCGTTGATGTGGCGATGGAGAGAAGGCGTCCTCTTTGCTTGAAAAATGTACAGAAAGCTTGACGGTGAAAAGTTTGTTATCTCACTTTCGAGCATGAAGGACATCAAGAAAACTGTGATGTGCACAAGCTGGGTTTCCAATAGATTCGCCAGCCCATCAAAGCTTGCAGGCGGCTTTGCAAAATGCCTTTGCAAAGAAAAGTTTTTACAGTTTCGTAATGATGAAGTCTGGAACTAAACACGCGGAAATCGGTAACGCTTTCGCAGGTTTCATTGGCAGACTGTTTGTGCTGTATTGCCCGGAATCGGGATTCTGCTTGAACCGCACAGAGGGCTTCGATAGAATCCGCGCCTGTTGAAAAGCCGAAATTGAATCGGAGAAGCTAAATAGAATGACGAACGCAGTCAGTAAATTTGATCGGGTAGTCAGGTTCAACGAATTCGCATCGCTGATCACCCTCTCCCTTACGTAGCAGCGCAATAAAGGTTTGTGTTGCGCTGCGCCTTCCAACCGCTTTTTCCTCCTAACAAGTATGTGGTGTTGCCTTGCAGGGAAGCTCGCTGTTTTGCGGCTTGCAGATTCTTTGCCGGGCTATTCGCGAAAAAGGATTCCTTACGACAATGAATGAAAAATACTTTCCCGAAGAAATAGAAGAGAAGCAGCAGAAACGCTGGGCCGAAGCCGGGGCGTTTAATGCTGATGTTGACGTGGCAAAACAAAAATTTTATTGCCTGGAAATGCTGCCGTACCCGTCCGGCAAAATTCACATGGGACACGTTCGCAACTATTCAATCGGCGATGCGCTGTCCTGTTTTAAGCGCATGCAGGGATTCAACGTGCTGCATCCCATGGGCTGGGATGCGTTCGGCATGCCTGCGGAAAATGCAGCCATCAAAAACAACTCCCGACCCGACAAGTGGACGTTTGAAAACATTGACGCCATGCGCGTGCAACTGCAACGGCTGGGGTTCAGTTACGACTGGCGGCGCGACATTGCGTCCTGCACGCCGGAATATTACCGCTGGAACCAATGGTTTTTCGTGCAGATGTGGAAACACGATCTGCTGTACCGCAAAAACGCGACCGTCAATTGGTGCGTCAAGTGCAATACCAGTCTGGCCAACGAACAAGCCGAAGGCGGCTACTGCTGGCGGCACGAAGACACACCGGTAGAACTGCGCGAACTGGAACAATGGTTCATTCGCGTGACGAAATACGCCGACGAACTGCTGGACTGCCTGGACGATTTGGAAGGCGGCTGGCCGGAACGTGTGCTGGCCATGCAGCGCAACTGGATTGGCCGCAGCCGTGGTGCTGAAGTGGACTTCCGCGTCGCTTACGAACACGCGCCGACCAACGGCAAAAAGATTCGCATCTTCACTACGCGCATTGACACGATCTTTGGCGCAAGCTGCGTGATCGTCGCTCCGGAGCACGCACTGGTTGACGAATTGATTACCAACGGCAAAGCCAGTGATGAATTGAAAGCCTTCACCGAAAAGCAGAAATCTATCTCTAAAGAAGACCGCATTGCCGAAGGCGCTGCGAAAGAAGGCGTCAATACGGGCCTGTTTGCCGTCAATCCATTTAACGGTGAACGGCTGCCGATCTGGACAGCGAACTTTGTGCTGACCGGCTATGGAACCGGAGCCATCATGGCTGTGCCCGCGCACGATGAACGTGATTTCGAGTTCTGCCAAAAATACGGCTTGCCGATTCCGCGTGTCATCAAGCTGGCCGATTCCACCGAAGCCGACGATGCACCGGTCACGGCCGCTTTCACCAATAAAGACGATTCCGCCGTCGTCATCAATTCTGGCAAATTCAGCGGCCTGAAAGTTCCGGACGCCATCAAGGCAATGACCGAATATGCTGAAGAGCACGGCTTCGGCGAGGCCAGAACGAATTTCAAAATTCGTGATTGGGGCGTTTCGCGCCAACGCGCCTGGGGAACTCCGCTGCCGTTTATTCATTGCCAGAATTGCGGCATCGTTCCGGTTACCGAAGATCAATTGCCAGTCAAACTGCCCGACGATCTGAACTTCAACACGCAAGGCGCTCCGCTGGCTGAACACACTGGTTTCGTCAATGTGACTTGTCCGACCTGCGGCGGCGCAGCCAGACGAGACACCGACACGATGGATACCTTCGTGGATTCCTCGTGGTATTACTTCCGGTACGCTGATCCGAAAAACGAAACGCTGCCGTTCGCGCCGGAAGTCGCTGCGTACTGGACTCCGGTTGATCAGTACATCGGCGGCATCGAACACGCCGTGCTGCACCTGATTTACACGCGGTTGTGGACGAAGATCATGCGCGATCTGGGCTTGATCACCTTTGGCGAGCCGGTCAAAAAACTGCTGACCCAAGGCATGGTTTGTTTAGCGACCTATCGCTGCGAAGAGCACGATTGGATTTATCCCTACGAAGTTGTTGACGGCAAATGCAAGTTCTGCGGACGTGTGGCTGCGGTTGGCCGCATCGAAAAGATGTCAAAGTCCAAAAAGAACACGGTTGATCCAGATGAAATGATCAAGATTTACGGCGCGGACACTGTGCGGCTGTTTATGCTGTTCGCCGCTCCGCCGGAAAAGGACCTGGAATGGAGTGAAGCTGGAGCCGAAGGATCTTCCCGTTTTCTGAATCGCGTCTGGCGCATCATCCACAAATGGCACGACAAGCTGAGTGGGGCAGTAGAAGGAGAATCAACGGATGCCGCACGTTCGCTGCGCCGCAAAACGCATCAGACGATCAAGCGCGTATCCAACGACGTTGGCGAGCGAATGAACTTCAACACAGGCGTCGCCGCGCTGATGGAACTGACGAACGAAATTTACGCCTTCGACAATTCGCTGAAGGACTCCGAACCATCTGCTGCCGATAAGTTCGCGATGAAAGAAGCGATTGAAGCATTGGCGAAAATGCTGTCGCCGTTCACCCCGCACATCGCCGAAGAGCTGTGGGCGAATCTGGGCCACAACGAAATCGCGGTGACTTCGGCCTGGCCAGCGTTTGACGCCGACCTGGCCAAAGCCGATGAACTGGAAATCCCGGTTCAGTTGAACGGCAAACTGGTTGCTCGGCTGGTAGTACCGGCGGAAGCAACTGATGAAGAGCTGAAAGCCGCCGCCCTGGCCAACGATCGCGTCATTGCCAAGCTGGAAGGCCGCCAAATCGTGAAGACGATTGTCGTGCCAAAACGACTGGTCAATCTGGTGGCGAAATAGCTTTGTGTGAAATGGCCGCTTGGCAATTGGTCAATGGGTGGTTGTTACAGACCACCCATTGCCGTCTTGGCAAAAGAATTGCTGCACAAAGCGCAGGAGGCGAAAAACGATGACAAGTGTATTGCGACGAGTCATTCAGGCAGGAGGCGCGCGTCTAGCGGTCAAAGCAGCCAAAGCAATTCCGCTTGTTGGTACGGCTGTAGCTATCGGCTTAGTCGGTTACGAAGTGAAAAAGAAAGGCTTGATCAAAGGTTTGGTTAACACCGCGCTTGACGCTACGCCGTTTGTTGGCGTCACGAAAAATGCGATTGAAGCTTTCACCGGCGACTGGCTGGCAGATAAGCCAGAGCGCAACTGATATGTTTTTATTCCTCTGCGAAAAACTCTGATCTACTTTATGTCAGTGACAGCCTTGCACGACAGGGCGCTTTCCGTGTAATTATCCAGCCATCACCGCACTAACCATTTTTCAGGAGACCAAACCATGTTTTCTTTCGACCAGAAGAGGTTTTGTTACAACCTGCGTCTGCTTTCATTTTCACTCTTACTTTTACTGCTTGCCGCATCTGCGTTTGCGCAGGGCAAAGTCGAATACGAAATTTCTTTCCCGAACGCCGTTCATCATGAAGCAGAAATCACTGTCACGTTTACCGGCGCTCCAGCAGGCAAGCCTCTGGAAGTGCGGATGAGCCGGTCTTCGCCGGGACGCTATTCGGCGCAGGAATTCGCAAAGAATGTCTACAGTGTTCGGGCGACGGATGAGAAAGGCGCGGCGCTGAGCTTCACGCGACCGAATCCTACGCAATGGAATGTTTCCGGGCACAAAGGCAGTGTGCGTGTCAGCTACACGTTGTTCGGAGATTTGGGATCGGGAACGTTCACCGGCATTGATAACACGATGGCGCACCTGAGCATTCCCGCAACGTTTATGTGGGCCAGAGGATTTGAAAACGCGCCGATCGCCGTTCGTTTTCGCGGATTGTCCGATTGGAAAGTCGCCACTCAATTGGTTCCCACTGCCGACCCGCAAGTTTTCACCGCTCCGCACATGCAATACTTCATGGATTCGCCAACGATGCTGGCGAAATTTCGGCTGCGGGAATGGCCGGTAAAATCAAACGGGAAGACGTACACCATACGATTGGCGATCAATGATCCGGCAGCTTCCGACAAAGAAGTGGATGATTTTGCGGAGATGTGCAAGAAAATTGTCGAAGAACAAATTGCCATTTTCGGAGAAACGCCGGATTACGATTTCGGAACTTATACTTTTATCTCGAACTACGTTCCGCAAATCGGTGGCGATGGGATGGAACATCGCAACTCCACCAGTTTGACCAGCACGCGCTCCATCAAAGGCGGCGGAGCGCGCGGCAATCTGGGAACGGTTTCTCATGAATATTTTCACTGCTGGAATGTTGAGCGATTGCGTCCGCGCACGATTGAACCATTCAGCTTTGAAGACGCAAACGTTTCTGACGGCCTGTGGCTGGCAGAAGGCTTCACGCAGTATTACGGCAATCTGGCGATGATGCGTGCGGGCTTCAGCGGCGATCAGGCTGGTTTCGGACGCGGCTTAGGCTTTACGATCAATTCAGTTGTCAATGCGCCGGGCCGAATGTTGTACGGGCCAATCGGGATGAGCGAACAGGCTGTTTTTTCCGATGGCGCTCCGTCAGCCGATCCGACCAACCGCCAAAATCTATTCATCTCGTATTACACCTACGGAAGCGCAGTGGCGACAGCCTTGGATTTGACGCTTCGGACAACGTTCACGGGCAAAACGCTTGACGGATATATGCGCGAACTGTGGCAAAGCTTCGGCAAGCATCAGAAAAACTATGCTCCCGCCAAGCCATACACCATGGCGGATTTGAAAACTTCGCTGGCCAAAT
>CAYLJQ010000348.1:0-7375 GCA_964383955.1 uncultured Heliomicrobium sp.
TTGCGCGCCGTTGACTGGAATTAAAGCGCTGACAGTTGGTTTCAGTCCAAAGTAAGCCGAAGAAATGATCAGGCAGGCTGCTCCGGCCAGAATTGCCGGGCGAATGAAATACAAAAACGATTTCCATTCTTCGCGGTCTTTCACCAGCCGAACAATTGCCAGAACGATCATCAGAAAGCCCAGCACATACGCCATGGAAGGTTTGACGAAAAGGCAAACTGTGGCCAATGCCAAAGCTCTGGCTCGACGGCCAGCGGCAAGATCTGCGATCGTGTGAACGATCAGCGCGGCTTCCAGCGGGTGGGTCAGGTGAACGTAAACCGGAATGATTGCGTGTGGCATGGCAGCAATCAGAAAGGCCGCGATTAGCCATCCACTTTGTCTGGCCAGCCGCCAAAGTCCAATCAAAATGGCGGCTTCGGCAAGAAACATAAAGAGAATGTATGCAGCAGGAGTTCGCCCCGTCAGCGCGAAAAAGGCTCGGCCAAGCATCAGTGGCAACAGGCTGTATGGATAACCGAAATCTACAGTTGGGAGAAAACCCTGTTCGATCAGCTTGTCGGTGCGAAGTGTGACTCCGGGATCGAAAAAAACGAAGTTGGCGAATTCGTAGCTTGTAGGAAGCTGCGCCAGAAAAATTGCTGCATGGGCTGTTAGCAATAGCGCAAGAAACCAGTAGTATCGCGGTTTCGTCTGCCCAGCCTGGCTGAGAACTGATGCCTGATCGGTCATAAGTGTTCGGATCAGAAAAGCTCAGAGATCGGATTGACGCCGTGTTCAACCACTCGGATGGGCCGTCCCTGCAAGCCAGGAAGTTCGGTATCCAGATCAATTTTCAGCGAACGCATCATCGTTGCGGCAACTTCACCGGGCGTGACCGGGCGATCTTTGGGATAGGCTCCGATTTCATCTGAAGATCCAATGATTTGGCCGCCTTTGACTCCGCCACCGGCAAACAGCATTGACCAGCATTGCGGCCAATGGTCGCGTCCACCTGCCGGATTGATTTTGGGCGTGCGACCGAATTCGCCTGTGGCAACGACTAGCGTGTTTTGCAGCAAGCCGCGCTGATGTAAATCTTCCAGCAGGGAAGCGTAAGCATTATCGAACATCGGGCCGACTTCGTTTTGATAGCAGGCAATCGGGCTGAATGGAGCCGAGCCGTGAATGTCCCAGGTGATTTCGTTGAAGACCGTTTCGAATTGATTGATCGTCACAAAGCGAACACCGCGTTCGATCATGCGTCGAGCCATCAGGCAGCTCATGCCAAATTTGTTGCGGCCATAACGATCTTTGACGGCATCCGGTTCTTTCGACAGGTCAAAGGCTTCGCGCATTTTGGCGGAAGACATCAGCGTGTAAGCTTGATGAAAGTTGTCGTCGAGCAAACGTGCGTCCGGCGAAACTTCAAACTCTTTGACCGAAGCATCCACCATTTCGCGAAGCTTGCGGCGGCGATCAACGCGCATGGAAGAGATGTAATCCGGCGGCAACATATCGGGTACTTTGAAATTCGGCGTCGAAGGATCGGAATTCAGAACAAACGGATCGAACTGTTTGCCTAGAAAACCAGCCGTTTGGCCGTGAGGCAGATTGCCTCCGGTGTTGCCAATCGGACGGGGAAGCAAAACGTGGGATGGAGCATCGCCTCGCGGTCCGCGCAGTTTGGACAATACGCAGCCAACGTTTGGATGCTCTTGCCCCGCTTGAAACAATCGCCCGGTTTGCATCATCTGGTGGCCGGTGTCGTGAACAGCGGCAGCTTCGCGGTGCAGGCCGCGAACGATGGCGAACTTGTCGGCTTGTTTGGCTGTCTGTGGAAAGATTTCGCTGATTTCCATTCCAGGAACATTGGTCTTGATGGGTTTGTACGGGCCGCGAACTTCAGCGGGGGCGTTGGGTTTCATGTCGAACGTGTCCACTTGGCTGGGGCCGCCAAGCAGCATCAAAAAGATGCAATTCATGTCGTTTTCGGTATTGATTGCGCCTCGGGCTTTGATGGCAAACAAATCGAGCAAAGACAAGCCCAGAAACCCCAGCGAACCTGCGTGCAGAAAATCACGACGGCGAATGCCGTCACAGAAACCAACTGTTTTTTCAGCGTCAAACCGAAACATAAGCCGTCAATCTCCAAAAGGAAAAATTGTTTTGCTGGCCGTCATACGTGAAATCCGCGATGTATGTTGACCATATAGCACAAAGGTTGACCAGAGGCGAAACTGTCGAAATGAATGATTAAAGATTTGGGCTGGAATTATTGGGCGAGTCGAAGTATAAAGACTTACCCGTTCCAAATGGTGCCTACCTTTTGTGCCCCGTCTCGAAACCTCACTACTTGTTAGGAGAATTAACAATGCAATCCGAGACGCACTTTGCCAGTCCATTTGGCGAACAGGCTTCAGGCATTACAGATGACCAAGCAGCTAGAACGGTAGTTCAATCTATCAAGTTAAAACCAAAAACCACCGCTCTCGAAAAGAAACTCGATGTCGTCTCTGCTTCGATTGTCGTTGGTGGAACCGCGCAATTTGTCACTTTCCTGTTCGGGCTGGTGACTGAATTCATTCCACGCGTTTTCGACAATATTCTGCTTAGCGCTTTTGTGGGGCTTTGCGTTGCTGCCATCGCGTACGCGTTGATGAAGGGAGATGAAGCGAAATGATTGATCCGTGGGTTTAGACTTCCTCAACTGCGACACGCAGTAATTCTGCGACGCTCCACGCTTGTGCCACGCAGCCACGCGCACTGTGTGGAGCGTCACCATCAAAAATTTCAGATACTTGTCCAAGGCATGCCTGGTTGAGGTGCGGTAGGAATCCGTCCAGCCATTTGCCGGCTTGTTTGCGCGCAAACTTGGTTCGGCTGTTGGCTTTCAGGTAAGCCGTGATGAATGCCCCCATCGGCCAGGGCCAGACTGTGCCCTGGTGATATGCACTGTCGCGGCTGCGCATGTCACCATGATAAACGCCAATGTAATTTAGATCGCTCGGCGCAAGGCTTCTTAAACCGACGGGCGTCAGGAGGTCGCGTTCAACGACGGCGACAACTTTCTTTGCGCGTTCATTGTCCAGCATTGAATGCGGCAGACTGACCGCGAAGATTTGATTTGGGCGAACTGACGCATCGCATTCATCTCCATCAATTACATCGTACAAACAGCCAGCGCCTTCATTCCAGAATTGCTGATTGAAACTGACTTTTGCCCGCTCAGCCATTTTAGAAAAATGCTCTGCGTTTGAACTGTCGCCAAACTTTGTCGCCAGTTCTGCCATCACGCAGAGCGCGTTGAACCACAGTGCCTGAATTTCAACCGGTTTTCCGGTTCGTGGCGTGACCACCCACTCTCCAATTTTTGAATCCATCCACGTCAATTGAACGCCCGGCTCACCAGCGAATAGCAGGCCATCGCTATCAACATGAATCTGGTAACGGGCGCCTTTTTCATGCCAGTCAATGATGTTTTTGAGCACACCGTATAGATTCACCTGGACGAACTCATAATCTTCCGTATGTGACAGCAAAGCGCGGACAGCTTCAAAATACCAAAGCGTCGCGTCAACCGTGTTGTACTCCGGCATTTCGCCAGCGTCCGGAAAACGATTCGGTAACATTCCTTGATCAACGTAGTTGGCAAATTCCAGCAGAATGCTTTTGGCGATTTCGTAACGCCCGGTTGTCAGCGTCAGCCCAGGCAGCGCGATCATCGTGTCGCGCCCCCAATCGGCAAACCAGTGATACCCGGCAATAATGGTTTTTTGAGTTCCACGAGCGACGATGAATTGATCGGCAGCCAACGTCAGCATCTGAACTAATTCATTTCGCTTGCCGCCTGAAAGCAATTTTTTGCGCCGATTGATTTCTGTTTTGCGAAGCTTGTCGGCATTGCTGACATCGCGCTGTTCAGTCGAAGCAATGATGGTTGCTGAAGCGTTTTTACTCAGATCAAATTGCAGGCTGAAATGATTGAAAAGGTTTTCGTTAAAATCCAACCCACGCTCGCGTTCGGCTTTGAATTCAAAGTTGCGATACCAGTAACCTGTTGGCGCAAGCTCTTCGGCATTGTGCGCAAAGTAAAGTTGCGGCAAATCCACATAGGGTTTGATTGTTGCCAAACCGGCTGTGGACTCGACGTGGTTGCTGAGTGTGCCGTTTTCCTGTCCAGTGCTGTGATAATCCCGGAAAGCGATAAGCGGATGAATTTCCAGGCGGCATTGTTTGACGGTGCGGCTTTTCTTAAGGCGTTTGTACTGAACCACCGTCGTGTTTTCGCCGTCAACCATGAAGACGGATTTTTCCAGCGTTACGCCTGCGACCTGATAAACGAATACGGGGAAAGGATCGAGCCGGAATTCTTTCAGGTACTGGTAGCCTTGCGGATGAACCGCGCCAGGATACTGATTGGCTGACAAATCAAAGCGTTCGCCATTTACAATCAGCGTTTCTTCCAGTTTCGACAGCAGCAGCATTCTTCCGACAGGAGGTTTCGTCGCAGCCATTAGCAAGCCGTGATACCGCCGCGTATTCAAGCCGATAATGGTTGAAGATGCGTAGCCGCCCAGCCCATTGGTTTCCAGCCATTCAAGCTCAATGGCCGCTTCCAGATTTCCGCAGGTGTTTTCGTCGAAATGAATCATCGTTCCCCTCCGAAAACAATAATCCGCAGAAGGCCACCAGTTATTCCATCGTGGCTTTCTGCGGATTCAGCGAAGCGATTCTTTCGGATTGTCAGTCAATCGGACGCCACTCGCGCCCGTCACGCGCCAGTAAGTCGTCCGCTTCCTTGGGTCCCCAGGTCCCAGCCGCGTAATTTGGGAAAGCGCGCGGCGGCAAAGCGTTCCAAACGTCCAAAACTGGTTCGATCTCGCTCCAGCCGATTTCAACCATATCTGCGCGTTGAAACAGGGTTGCGTCGCCAATCATGCAGTCATACAGCAATCGTTCGTAACCCGTGCTTGGCACTTTGCCGAAGTGGTCTTCGTAGTTGAAGTCCATCTCTACCGCGCCAAGCCGCATAATCGGCCCGGGAATTTTTGCGCCGAATCGCAGGCTGATGCCTTCGTCAGGTTGAATGTGTATGACCAGCCGATTGGTTCTCAACCGTTCGACCGGCGTGTCGCGGAACAGTGTTAGCGGCGCGCTTTTGAACTGAATGGCGACTTCGGTCACTCGCTTGGGCAATCGTTTCCCGGTTCTCAGGTAAAACGGAACGCCAGCCCATCGCCAGTTATCAATCATCAGCTTCAACGCGACATAAGTTTCTGTGGTCGAATTGGGAGCAACGTTCAGTTCCTGTCGGTACCCGGCAAATCGTTCTCCATTCAACCCGCCTTCGCCGTATTGTCCGCGAATGGCATTGGTCAAAACTTCTTCCGGCGAAAGCGGCGCGATGGCGTGCAGCACTTTTGACTGTTCGTCACGCACCGCATTCGCGTCAAACGAAGTCGGCGGTTCCATCGCAGTCAGCGAAACCAACTGGAACAAATGGTTGGGAATCATGTCCCGCATCGCGCCGGAGGTTTCGTAATACCCGCCGCGCTTTTCTACGCCGACGGTTTCGGCTGCGGTGATCTGCACAGAATCAATGTAGCGGCGATTCCAAATTGGTTCGAAAATGCCATTCCCAAATCGGAAGACCAAAATGTTCTGGACGGTTTCTTTGCCCAGGTAATGATCAATCCGATAAATCTGGTGCTCGTTCAGCACTTGCCGAATTTCAGCATTCAGGGCTTTGGCAGAATCCAGGTCGTGGCCAAATGGCTTTTCGATAATGACGCGCCGCCACTGGCCATTTTCTTCCGCCGTCAACCCTGCTTTGCCAAGCTGGCAAACGGTTTCTCCAAAAAAGTTTGGAGAAATAGCCAGATAGAAAAAGTAATTGCCTTTGGTGCCATGCTTTTTATCTGCTTCATCAATCACCGCTTTTAATCGTTGGTAGCTTTCGGGATTGGTCACATCGCCATTCACGTAGTAAATGCGCTCCAGAAACCAGTTCCAGACGGTTGCATCAACATCGCTGGTGGCGAAGGTTTTTATGTCTGCGGTGATCTGTTCGCGATACGCTTCCGTCGTCAGGTCGTTGCGGCCTGTGCAGACAATGGCGAATTCGCGAGACAGCAAATTGGCTTTGGCCAGATTGTATAAAGCAGGGAAAAGCTTACGTTTGGTCAAATCACCGGTGGACCCGAAAATCACCATCACACAAGGTTGAGCCGGATCGCCCACGTAATTCAGAGGTTCGGTTTTGGACATCAAATTTTCCTTTGGTTACTGGCTTGGGATTAACCGCCTGTTGGCCGTTCAACGTGGCCGCCAAATTTATGACGCATCGCCGAAAGCACTTTTTCGGCAAAGGTGTGTTCCTGGCGCGAACGGAAGCGGGTGAACAGCGAAGCCGCCAAAACATCCGCCGGTACAGCTTCGTCAATCGCGGCTTGAATTGTCCAGCGGCCTTCGCCGGAATCCTGCACAAAGCCGGAATAGTTCGACAACGTCGGATTTTCAACCAGCGCCATTGCCGTCAGGTCCAGCAGCCACGAAACCACCACACTGCCACGCCGCCACAATTCTGCGATGTCGGCCAGGTTCAAATCGTAGCGCAACTCTTCAGGAAGCGAAGCAAGGTTGGCATTTTTCATGATGTCGAAGCCTTCGGCGAATGCCTGCATCATTCCGTATTCAATGCCGTTGTGAATCATTTTCACGAAATGGCCAGAGCCAGCCGGGCCGCAATGCAGATAACCGTCTTCAGCGGTTCCACCCATCGTTTCGCGTCCTGGAGTTCGATCCAATTCACCACGCCCAGGAGCCAGGGTTTTCAAAATGGGTTCTATCTGGCTGATGGCTTCCGGCTTGCCGCCAACCATCAGGCAATAACCGCGTTCGGCTCCCCAAACGCCGCCGCTAGTTCCGGCGTCAACGTAAAGGATTCCGCTTTCAGCCAGGGCCTTCGCGCGGCGCGCGTCGTCTTTGTAATTCGAATTTCCGCCGTCAATGATAATGTCGCCAGGGGACATAAACTGCGCCAAGGCGTTGACGGTTTTTTCTGTTGCGTCGCCAGCCGGAACCATTACCCAAACAGCGCGTGGCGCGTCCAGTTTTTTGACCAGATCTTCCAGCGAGCTTGCGCCTTTTGCGCCGTCTGCTTCCAGCGCTTTGACGTTGTCAGGGCTTAGATCGAAAACCACGCATTCATGTCCGCCGCGCATCAGCCGGCGAACCATGTTTCCGCCCATGCGGCCAAGTCCAATCATGCCTAATTGCATGTCACTGCTCCTCTCAAGTTGATTGAAATTTGATGTTTTGTTATCGGATTGCAAATCGGCGGCAGTGTAGTCTTTGGTCAGAGGTGTGACAAGGTTGGAAGTTGGCAAAAAAG
>CAYLJQ010000349.1:0-7362 GCA_964383955.1 uncultured Heliomicrobium sp.
CATTTTGTCTTGTCCTGCTTGTCCTGAAAGATAAGCATCGCCTTTGCCAAGCACGCTGCGCAGGCGGATTCGCAATCCTTCAAGATCGCGGCGGCCATAATTCAGCAGATGCAGGCGCAAATGGTTGGCGTCGCCAGTCAGGCGGGCAATGATGACTTCGCTGCCGTAAATACGCAGCATTCGCGCATCATCGGTTAAACGGCGACGGATGGTTTGCGCAAATTCGCTTGGGTCGGCAGCGGCGGATCGTGGATAGGCTTTTGTGCCGAGTTGGATATTCAGTCGAAGTTGCGGCGATGGCGTTTTGAGCGGTTTGAACAAAAGGTTACGGCGGGAAAGCAGATTCATCACTTCGCCCACCAATTTGGAACCGTCATCCACAACCCCAATGTCCGCAATAAGCGGCAGGGTTTCACCTGCCGGAATGGCTTTCAGGAAGGCAAACAGACGCCCAACTTCGGCCAAATCGGCGGGATCAATTTTTAGAACTGCGTCGGCGTTGTAGGCGACGCTTTCTGCGACGGCCAAGGAAGCGCGGCCTTTGGGAAGTTCGTAATAAAATTTTCCTGCCGGGTTGCGCGTGAATCGCCAGCCGTTGGCGTCCAGCCACGGACGGCCTGTTGCTGCGGCAAGGTCCGGTCGTCCGGATGCGCCTGGCACAGCCAGTTTTTCGCGCGCCTTAAATTCCTCTTCGGTCATCGGGACGACATCAAACCCGGCTTTGCGCCATTGGTCGGCTTTGTCCGGAGCAACGGCGATGCGTTCGATGCCGGCCTGTTTCAATGCCGGAGCATTTTCAATGCCGCCTTGCCAGAAGATCAACGGGAGCCCCGACGAAGAACCGGCCACGGAATTAGCCATTAGCCATTGGTCATTAACCATTATCGGTTGAGGTAAGGCAGTTACGTTTACCTGTCGGTTAATGGCTAATGGGTAATGGCCAATGGGTAATGTCATCAGGATTACCAACGCCAGCCATTTCATATCTCAAACTCCTTCAGCTTGATCTGCTTCAAATCGGAAATGCCCAAACCCAGCTTCGCCGCGTAATCAATGTGTCCGGGTTCGCGGATCAAAATGTTGACGTTCGGATCTTTGTCACGATTGCCGCCGTTGTTGAAATCCAGCGTCTTTTCGCTGCGATCCCAGATCGAAATGGCTTTGTGCGACTTACGTTCGTTATCAATCACTTCCACCAGCAGCCGGTCCTGTGCGACGGGGTCTGTGCCAAACCAGATTTGCTTCGGGTAAAACACATAGCGTTTGGTTCGGGCAAACGGTCCACCGTGCCAGCATCCGCGAATGCCGTCCATAATGTTCAGCACCACTTTTGAGCGCAGCGGTTCGACTGCGGTCAAGGTGGGAACGAAGGAATAGGTGTGCGTGACGCCGTGCTGGTGAGAGCGCGCGACATTGGAAAAGCTGCCGTAGGCGACATTCTTCAGGCAGCCGGTGACGCCTGTTGCGCCATGATCTTTCATGTTCGGGATGTTGATGATCTTGGTCAGACGTTGCGAAACCAATCGCATCATGTTCGACCGTGTGTCGTCTTCGCCGAAAAAGCTGGCTTCGGCATAAACAAACGGATCGTACCGGTTGTTGTTCGAGCGTTCGTTTCGGCCTTCAGCGGCGTGAATTTGAACACCCTGTGGAATATGCGGTTCGTATTTGGCTTCGTCCATCTGGCTTTGAAACCGTTCGTAAAGGTAAATCTGTTCCGGTTTTAAGCCGATGGCCATCAGATTGCGAATGCATTCAGTGACGACCGCTGGCGAAGAAATCACCCACGGATAACCGCCGACATTCAGTTTGATGCCGACAACGTCATCCGGCGAAATAAATCTGCGCCAGGAATCGCGAACGTCTTTGTCGCCGGTCAGTTCGGTCATTCCGCGGGTCATCATCTGGCTGACGATTTCGGCATTGATGCGGTCGCTGCTGGCGTCCACGCAGTTGGCCGATTTCACCGAAATGACTCTGCCGGGATACGGCCCCGGCATTCCCGGTGAGGCAGAAGGTTTATACGGCGTGGCGACTTTGTAAGCGGGAATAATTCTGCTGCTGATCTTTGGCGTTAAAAACGCTGCCGACAGCGGCGTCGCAGCCATCAAACGAACAAAATTTCTACGATCCATAATTCTCTCTCCTGTTTTCCCACGAAGTTACACGAAGGATCAAGAAAAAGCTTCGTGTGACTTCGTGGGAAAAATTATCTTCGGCGAATACCAACACCTGGGTTGACGTTTTCGACGATCTTTTCATCCCGCACGACTAACGCGCCATTAACGATCACGTGCGGAATGCCGGTGGAATATTGCGCCGCGTTTTCAAACGTCGCGCGGTCAATGACGGTTGCGGGATCGAAGACGATCAAATCCGCATCGGCTCCAACTTTGACGCGGCCTTTTGAGCGCATTGCGGGCACAGAAGCTTCCAGCCGCTGCGCTGGCGCCAAAGACATCTTGCGAAGCGCGTCCATCAGCGAGACGGTTTTTTGCTGTCGAACATAAACCCCAAGCACGCGCGCAAAACTGCCTGCGCCGCGCGGGTGGCCTTGTTTGTTGGTGATCAATCCGTCGCTGGCGACGATCACTTTCGGGTTCGAAGCCGCCAACCGCGAAATTTCTTCCGGGATGGAATGGCCAATCACCGAGCCGCCTTCTTTGCGATATTTTGCAAAGGATTCTGCTGTCAGGCGTTCGCCGGTCGTCACCCACTGCAAATCCTTGAAAGTCATGCCCAGCCGCTCCTGCCAGCCTTCGTCATAGATTGCCGATTCGATGCGCGTTTGGGTCGCTGTGTAAGGATAAGCTTCGGTTGTCACGTCCAAGCCGCGCTTTTGCGCGCCATCGATCATTCGCAAACAAGTCGCCGTATTGCGCAAACAAGTGCTGGTGATGTGAACAACGTGCAAAGATGCGCCGGTTGCGGCTGCATCAGACAAAACTTCCTGCAACCCTTCCACTGCGCTGCCGGGTTCTACGCCACCGGCGTAACGCATGTGGACGTAATTGGCGACTTTGCGATCTGCCGCAAGCTGAAAAAAATCCAGGATTTCCGTGCGCGTGCTGGTCGGCACGTAATTGATGCCAAAACCAATCCCCAAAGCGCCTTCGTCCAAACCGCGTTTGATCAGTTCGGCTACCTGTCGCACTTCATCTGGCGAAGATTTTCGCGTCACTGCATTGTCGCGTGGCAGCCAGGTTCCGGTGTCTTTCATCACGGCCATTTTTACCGGAACGTGGCCGACCGTTGCGCCGAAATTGATCAGCGATTTGCCTTCGCGTTCAGCGTACCAGGCGGCGATGGGGGAAGCGCCGACTTCCAATTCCAGAGCTGTTGTCACGCCGTCGCGCGCTTTGTAACGGTAATTTTCGTCGTCCTGGCCGTGCGAATGCATGTCAATGAATCCGGCGGTGACGACCATTCCTTTGGCATCAATAACCGTTTTGCCTTTCAGCGGACGGGCGGAAATGGCTGCGATCTTATTGCCGCGAATGCCAACGTTGCGAACGGCGTCCAGGCCGGATTCAGGGTCCATCACACGGCCATTGGCCACGACGATGTCAAATTCGGCTTGGGCATGAGCGTTTGGCGTGGGCAAAATCAACAAGCTTGCCAGCAACAATGAGAATATTGTTTTGGCAAATTTTGTATGGAGCATATAGGTGTAAGAGAAGGATTGTGCGAAGAACGTAGCGCAGGTTTTCCAACCTGCGCATAACTTCAAAAGACAACTCTTGGGTGATTCGTGGCGCTCTACAACCGAAACTAGAGCAGGTTGGAAAACCTGCTCTACGCTTTTAGATGTAAGCGATCACGTCAATTTCAACCAGTGAATCGCCGGGGATGCCTCCGGCGGCGGCAATCGTCGTTCGCACGGGAGGTTCTTCGCCAAAACGGCCACGAAACGCTTCGTTCATTGCCGCGTAATCTTTCAAATCGTTCAGATAGACATTGCATTTCAAAACCTTGTCCATCGAAGAACCGGCGTTGACCAATTCCTTTTCGATTTCGTCCAGCACGGTTTTGGTATGAGCAGTGATGTCGCCTTTGTAGTGCGCGCCTTTGCCTGCGATGAACAGCAGATTGCCGTACGACACTGCGCCGTTGAACAGAGGTGGTTTATCGCCCGGTTTGCGTTCCGGCTTTTTGCCGCCTTTGTAATGAACCTTCTTGGTGGGTTTCGACTGAGCGGCGGCTTCAGTGGAAACTACGGCTGTCGCCGGAACAACGGCGGCAGCGGCTTTCAGAATCTGTCTGCGCTTTGAGTTCATTTGTGATCTCCTGTTGTGAATTGAGTTGGTTTGGACGGCGGCGATTATACGGAAGGCTTCCAGTTATGGATAGCTTTGCCGTTCTAAATTTGAAGTCACAGGTCATTTGATGTTGATGCTGACTCTGTTGGAAGTTTTGCCATCGGCTGTCAGCGTCACGTTGACCAGTCCGCGTCCGATGAAACTGCGTGGCAGCGGCACGTTGATCTGATCCAGCCCGACAAATTCCAGTTGTGGCCCTGCGTAAATCGGTGAGATGGCCTGCCCGCCAATGTCGCAACTGACAGCCGAAAGCTGGCTGCGGAACCGAACTCCGGTGGCGAACAGAAGCAAAATCAACTGATCTGTCGCGGGGCCAAGATCAATTGGAACGGCGACGATTTGGCCTGAAGCCGAATCGAATCGCGTGGTTGGTTCAAAAGTCTGGACGCCATTACGAATTCGCAACGCGACTGCCGCAGCCAAGCCTTGTCCTGTACCAGTCGCACTGAACAATCCCGGCGCAACGGTTTCCGCATTTAGAAAGCCCGTGGTTGTCATTCCATTCGTGTTTTGGATGTTGACCAGCACCGGACCGGTCAACAATCCCGGCGTCACCTGAAAGTTGATCTGCCCCGGCGACACAAAAAAGAGCGGTGCCAGCAATTCCACGCCGGAAAAATCGCGCAGCCGGACGGTTGTTCCGCCCAGCGAAGTTGGCAACGGAGTTGAATTGGCTGCCACAGTTGTTGTCGCCAGGTTCTGTCCAAACATCGAAACCAACGATTCTTTCGCAACATTTGCCGCGAAATTCGCGGAAGAAACCACGGCGGTCGCGGACGGCAGAATTTCCAACCCGCCAGTCACAATTGTTCGCTGCCCGCCCGAAGAAATGATCAGGTTGCGCGAACCGGGCACAGCCGTTGGGCTGATGGACATTTCTATCAAGACCGCTGGCAGGCCAATGCTGGTGGTGGTGAAAAAGGTGCGGTGGATGGTGATGCCTGAACCGCTGACCTGTAACGGAGTGCCGGATTGTGGCAGCCCAGGTCCGTTGACGCCGATGATGATATTCGTTGCGCCTTGCGGTGCTTGTCCGCTGATATTCAAAAAGTCTGTACTTTCAGGCCCGCGCACTTGATACCCGCCCAAAGCCGGCGTTTCGCGCACAAGCGTGAAATTTTGCGTCGCGGTTCCGCCTGCGCCCACGCTGACCTGAATGTCGCCGCTGGTGGAATACGTGGAAGTGGTGTTGGCATAGAATCCGTCCAGATCGCTGCGGCTGAAAAACGACGCGCCAAGCGGATCAAGCGGTTCCGCATAAACCGTGTAACTGCCGGGCGATAAGCCCTGGATTGCATAACTTCCGTCGGGTTGGGAAAGCGCGCTGGACGCGACGTTGCCGTTTGAATCCACCGCCACCACGTGCGCTCCGAAAATGTTGGCGTTGTTCGCTTCGCCGACTCTGCCGCGAATTGTTCCCCGCGAACTCAAAAAGCCCGGTTCCGGGTAAATGACCGACGCGCCAAGAATGTCGTCCGAAGCCAGAATGCGATTTTGCGTCCGACCGGCCATTGTTCGCGGGTACATGGTCGCGCCGCCGATTGGACTGTGGCTCAGCCCAATAACATGGCCAATTTCATGCGTTGCGACGTCTCGAATATCCACCGCATCGCTGCGTCCATCTGCTGCCCAAGTGTATCTGGACCCATTGAACACCACAGAAGCATCAACGATTTCGCCCGTCGTTGTGTTGAATTGACGCCGGGTCAAAGCCAGCACGCCTGTTAGATTCAATCCATCGCCGGTTGTTTCAGCGTTCTCCTGCCAGAACAGTTCCAATTGACCGCTGCTGGCGGTCGCCGTTGAAGAAGTGTTCGGGCCACGAGTAAACGCAATTGTGCTGGTTGGAATATCTTCCCAAGCTTGAAAGGATGCGGCGAGGGCTTGTTCGACTTGCGCAAAGGGAACATTGTCGCTGCCCGCTGAATTCAGCCGATATGCAATTCGTCCGCCTTGAACGATGGCGGTGCCAGGATTGGTCAGATTCCACGCCAACGGAGCGCCGTTTGTGTCGCTGATCGGAACGCGAACAAAAGACGCGGTTGGTTTTGTCGTTAGAAAAAAGATTGCGCAAAAGCTAAGCAAAGAAATCAGATACTTCATGGTTTGCCTTTAAGTTGGATGCAGATGAATCGAATTGGTGACGTTACTTCGCGCTGCTCACACGCCTGCGAAGTTCGCTCAAAGGGAATTGCATGGAGGATATTTTCAGTGGTTGCAGTTCCTTCCCGGATTTCGAACGTTCCATCATCACTATTCCGGAAAAATCGCGTATGACGGATTGACCGTTGACCAGCATTTTTCCCTGTTTTAATCCAACAACTGTCAATTCATTGTTGCGAGTGCGCGTGGTAAACAGCACGACCGATTCGCCCACGGTAAATTCTGGCCTTCCAGCGTAATCCGTTTTGAAGCCGTCCTTTTCGCCGCCAAGCTGTGTTACCCGTATGGTTTCTCCGCGTAGCGCAGAGCCTTTGAAGTTTTCGTTGATGCGAACATTCACGCCGGTATAAATGCGCGTGTGTTCGGCATTCCAATAAGTTTGGGTTGAAGCAATCTGACCGTGAAAAACATCCGTGGAATTGCGGGCCAATTCTTCGACTTCCAGGCGCTGCATAATCGTCGCCTTGACGGATGACTCAGAAAAGAAGGCCGCCGCACCAAAGAACACCAACAGCAGCGCAATTGTTTTTAGAGATAAACATTGTGAACGCATAGGAAATTTGCTCCTTCAAAACAAAGTCAAAATGAAAGTGGTTTGACAACATCGCAACGGAACATTGCCGAAGCCTTGATGATCTTGCAGGGGAAACGTGGAGGAAGATGGCGTGTGTGATCGGCAAAAAAAGTACCGGATAGAAACTAGTCCGTCAATTCGGTTTTCATCAAAGTGGTCTGTCCAATCTTGACGCTACTCAAGGCCAAGAGTATTTTGAACGCGCTTTACACGGACAATCATAAAACAAGCACCTGCAAACTTTAGAGTCGCTTTTAAAACCAAACAAAAAAAATTGAACCATTATCTAATTGTAAATATTATTAT
>CAYLJQ010000350.1:0-7344 GCA_964383955.1 uncultured Heliomicrobium sp.
GGATAAGAAGGGCGTTTTTTATGCGCAATCGTGGGCATTGACGCATTACCTGATGCTGGGGTCGGATGGAAAGCGTCGCCCCCAGCTTTCGCAGTTTCTGGGGTTGCTGGGCAGAGGAGTTCCGCAGGGCGAAGCTTTTGAGCAGGCGTTCAAAACTGATTACGCGGTAATGGAAAAGGAACTGCGTGAATATATCAATCGCGATTCGTATAAAGTTGAGCTTGTTACAGTCAATGAAAAGCTTCAGCTCGACACCGCCATGCAAGCTTCATTGTTGAGTGACGCCGAGGCACAGTATTACCTTGGCGATTTGCTGCTTCACATGCGCCGCAACGAAGCTGAAGAATTCTTGCAGAAATCCATTGGACTTGACCCAAAGCTGGCGCTGCCGCACTCGTCGTTGGGCGTGCTGCGCATGCAACAAAAACGTGTGGCCGAAGCTAAACAGCATTTACAGCAGGCAGTTGCGCTCGGCTCTGATAATCATCTGGCGCACTACTATTATGCCTTTGCGCTCAGCCGCGAAAGCATGAATGAAAACAATGTCGTCCAATCGTTTTCGCCGGAATCAGTTCAGGTAATGCGCGAGCATTTGGAAAAGGCGATGCAGCTTGCGCCAAATTTTGCCGAATCTTATTACCTGATGGCCTTTGTCAACTTGGTAACTGGAGAAAATTTCGACGCGGCAATCGGACAGCTCAAACGCGTTCTGATTTTGACGCCTGGTCGGCAAGAAGTCGGTTTCCTGATGGGACAGATTTATATGCGCCAGCAGAAATTCGATTTAGCTCGGCAGGCGCTGGAACCAATTGTGCGCGATGCCGCTGATCCGCTCATGCGGGGGCAAGCCCAAACCATGATTGATACCATCAAAAATATGGAAGAAAGCTTTGCGCGATACAATTCTCTGCGGCAGGCTTCGCAAACACCGCCCTCAACAGTTGCTGGCAGCCCATCCGAACCTGCTACGCCCATAGAAGGTAAGCAAAAGATACTGTTACGTCGCAAATTCGATGGGGACAAAGTCAAAGGGCGATTGATACAAATTGACTGTACCGACACCGGCATGACGCTGATCGTCACGTCCGGCGACCGCACGTTGAAGTTCAATACCAACACGCCAGACCGAGTCCAATTCATCACCTTCACGCCGGACGTCAGTTCGGTCATTGTCTGTGGGCCCATCAAGCAGGAGCGGTTGGTGGAAATCACGTATCGCAGCTCAACCGATGCCGGATCGCCATTTGACGGCGAACCAATTGCAGTTGAGTTCATTAAGTAAGCAGAAGCAGACTGACTCATTCGATATTGAAGGCTCCTGACGGTTCTAGGCACTACAAGAAACGGGCTTGATCTATCTGAGTGAAGCAATCGCAGAAGTCCTTAATCCAACATCGCTCGATTCAGGGGGCTGAGAGTCTGGAGCCATTGGTCTGCTTCCTCTTGGCCGATTTCCCGCCAGATGATACCTTTCGGGTGCGGTGAAACGCCGCGATCTTCCCATTTCAAAATACCGGAGAAATTGATTCGTTATGTCTATTGCTGATGCGCCCGCGATTGCTGCGCTGAATCCGCCGCGCCGAGTTTTGCTTGGCCCTGGCCCGAGTCCTGTGGATGACCGTGTGTTGCGTTCGATGGCTGCGCCGCTGGTGGGCCACCTCGATCCGATCTTTGTTCGCACGATGGATGAAGTGCAGGAGTTGTTGCGCTACGTGTTTGAAACCAACAACCGGTTGACAATGCCGATTTCAGGCACAGGCAGTGCCGGGATGGAAGCCGCCGTCGCCAATCTGCTGGAACCCGGCGAAGAAATCGTCATCTGCATCAATGGGTATTTTGGCGAACGCATGCACGAAATGGCGTTGCGCGTCGGAGCTAAACCGGTTCGCGTCGAATGCGAATGGGGCGGGCCAGTGGATCTGGAAAAGACTCGCAAAGCCTGGCGCGAATCCAGCGCAAAAGTTTTGTTCGCCGTTCACGCGGAAACTTCGACCGGCGTGTTGCAGCGGCTGGAACCGCTGCGGGAAATCGCCGATGAACGTGATGGTTTTTTGATGGTGGATGCCGTCACCAGCATCGGAGCGCATTCTATTGGAATTGATCGCAACCGGATTGACGCTTGTTATGCCGGAACGCAGAAAGCGTTATCGTGTCCGCCGGGCTTGGCTCCTGTGACATTCAGCGACCGCGCCGTGGCGAAAATCAAAGCTCGGCTGACCAAAGTTTGCAGTTGGTATCTGGACACGAATTTGTTGACGGCGTATTGGGCGGACGCTTCTGGTGGAACCGGAGGCGGCGCGCGCGCGTATCACCACACTGCTCCGATCAGTATGAATTACGCGCTTCACGAAGCTCTGCGAATTGTTGCCGAAGAAGGATTAGAAAATCGCTCCAAGCGGCACGAACGCAATCATCGCGCGTTGGTTGCTGGCGTCGAAGCGATGGGCTTGGCGATGGCCGTTGCGCCCGAACATCGGTTGTGGACACTGAACGCTGTGGCAATACCTGAAGGCGTGGATGATATGAAAGTCCGTGGCCGGTTGCTGAACGAATTCAACATCGAAGTCGGCGGCGGTCTGGGCATTTTCAAAGGCAAAGTCTGGCGCGTAGGCTTGATGGGAGCAGGCAGCACGGAAAACAATGTTTTGTTGCTCCTGGGCGCGCTGGAAAAATGTTTGAAGGACGAAGGCTACAAGCCGAAAGATTCCGGTGTCAGCGCGGCTGCGGCGTTTTATGCTGAAAACTGAGTCTGACAGGATGAGCAGGATTTCTCAGGATTCAGACTCCGGGCAAAATCCTGAGCAAGCCTGAAAATCCTGTCTATAGCGGTTTGCGGTTGAGTCAAAAGAAATGGAACCACAAAAAACGCAAAATGCACATAAAGTTTTGTGACGTTTGCGCTTTTTGTGGTTTCTTCCTGCTCATTCAAACGGAATTAGCTGTAGTGAAGGAAGGTCAGAATGTATTGTCCTCGTTGCGGAACGGCAAACACGGAAACCATCAAATTCTGCCGACAATGCGGATTGCCCATCGCGCAAGTCAGCGGCTTTGTCGCCAGCGGAGGCACAGGCGCGCTGATCAGCCCGCCTCCGATGCATCACCAGCAAGCCTTGCCGGTTCAATTGGCGGAAACTTCTGAGATGCTGGCGCTGAAGCAGAAGAGAATCATGACGATTATGGCCATGATCTTTTTGCCAATCGTATTGGCCATCATCGGTGAAGAAGTGTTCAACGCGGGCGAAGTTTTCGCTGCGACGTTTTTGCTGATTCCGCTGGGAATCACCTGGGCGATCTATCATTACAAAACGCAGTTGCGCCGGTTGCAGGAAAAACAGGTTCAACAGCATTTTGCTGCTCAACAGCCGATGTACCAGCCGACTGGACAGGCTTACTCATCGCCAATTCCGCAACCGGTGTTTCAAGGACAGCTTGCGCCGCCACCGACGAATCCGCTGAATGTCGCGAACCCAATTCCAAGCAGCGTGATTGAAGACGAAACGCGGCGATTTCCTGGCAGCAAGTAAAGAGGTATTTCAAAGATGTTTTGCCCACGGTGTGGATCGCCAAATCCGGATACAACCAAGTTCTGCCGCCAGTGCGGCCTTGGGCTTCAACCAGTCACGGGCTATGTTGCCAGCGGCGGAACGGCTCAGTTGTCGCAGCCGCAACCTCCGGCTCAACCTGCCCCATCTGATTTGGTTTCCCGGGCGACAGAAGGAATGACGCCAAAACAGCAGATGATTTTGCTGATTATGCTGATGGTATTTTCGCCTGCGATTTTTGGCACGCTTGGTTTGGGATCATTGTCTGGCATCAGCGCGGTGTTGCTGCCGATTGGCATTGTTTTCGTGGTTATGCGGTTCAAGGCTCAAAAGCGCAGATTGCAGGAAGCCCAAATGCAGGAAATGATGATGCGTCAACAAATGATGTATCCCCAAACGTCACAGATGCCGCCGCATCAACAAATGCCGCCAGGCGCGCCATACGGTTTGCCGCAGCCAGGGCAACAACCGATCCAGCAAACCTATCAACCGCCGGTTTTTCACCAGCCTGCACCGCCGCCGACCAATCCGTTGAAACCGCCAGCCAGCGTAACCGAAGATGAAACTCGACGGCTTCAATGACTTTTAAACAAATGGTCCGTTAATCAGTTGGCGGATGTTTCCCAGCGGAAAGCAGCAATTCACGCAAACTGATCAATTCGTCACGATTCATGCGCAGAGCATCAACCGTTGCACGCCCGGTTGAGGTAATGCCTATGATCTGCACGGCATCTTTGCTCCAGGCAAAATGCTCAGGCCACTTTTGCAGACGCGGATGAAAGAGAGGGACAGTTTTTCCTGTTTGCGGATCGCGGGCGTGAGTACGATTTGTTTTAAAGCTGTTGCAGCCGCACGAAAATGCCAGGTTGTCCAGGTGGTTTTTACCGCCTTTGCCGAACGGGAAAATGTGATCTACATGAAATGTGAAAGGAGAGAAAGAGGCTGGGCAAAGGCAGTATTCGCATCGCCATAGCGCACGCTTTTTGACTAACTCTTTTTGCTTGCGAGAAGGGGTTTTAGCCGACATGGTGGTTCTTATCCAACCCCAATTCCCGCCAAGTGGCATCAAAGTCTGTGCCGCGCAATTTCGCCAATTCAATTACCGAGGCCAACCGCTCGACTGCCATCGCTTCAAAGCGACTGGTCAAGAGTTGAAATTCTTTCAATTCGTCCTTGCCGATGGTTTCATCTTGAAGCTTGCGGCGCAACCGGTTGTAACGGTTCTGTGCAGTTCCGGGCAGGCTTGAGTTAATGCGGATTCTATCGAGTAGATCGGCCTCTACCTCCTCACGCATTTTTCGCCGATGGCCGTTTCGTTGCGGTTTGGCGCTGGATGAATCCTCATCCAGTTGCTTGCGTAGTTTGCGTTGCTCTTTTAACGGCAATTGTTTGACAGCTTCAAGCAACTGTTCGGCTGTAATTTGAACTTGAACGCTTTGCATAACTTCTCCTTCCGGCGGTCATCCTAAGCCGCAGCCGGTCAGGCTTTCAATCCCAGCCCCAAAACTTCACGGCAATATTTGATGCTGCGTTCCAATTCCGCTTTCTGAAATTCCTGCTCGGCAAGTTTACGATCCTGGCCTGCCGGAACCTTGAACGCTTCGATGGCTTTGCCGCGTTTGGCCATGGCGGTGAAATTCTGAAATTCCTTCGCGCGGATGTCGCCGTAAAACTGCCAAAAGTCTTCTTTCTGGTATGCAAACGGACGGATCGCGCCGGAGATGATTTCCAGTTGCACAGCAACACCAGGGCAAAGTTCAGCGAAACGGTCGAAATACTTTTGCCAATCCACCTGCCCTTCGCCCATTGCTGTCCAGCCAGCGTTTGCGCCTTCGGGCGTTTCCCAGATCATCGAATCACGAATGCCAGTCGTCGCGGCGTACTGCCCCAGGATTTCCAGGTTTCGCATCGGGTCTTCCAGCGACCAGGTGGCGTTGCCGGAATCCAGCGTCGCGCCTACGAAATCGCGTCCGCAATCTTCGATCAGGTTGGCCAATTGCCAAGCCTGCATGTCCCCGGCGTGATTTTCGATGGCGATTTTGACGCCTGCATCTATCGCTTGAGAGCGAACGGCTTTGCAAACTTTGATCGTGTCTTTCCAGCGCGCGGGTAATCCGCCTGGTAATTTGCGGTCATCCGCAGTGCCCTGATAGCAGCGCGCGACTTTAGAACCGAGCGTTTTGGCCACGCGAATCGTCAGCAGCAAATGCTCTTCGGCAGAACCGAATCGCGGGCTAAAGGATTTGGCCGAAGGGCAAATGCTGCCGGTTCCAGCTTGCACTTCAATGCCCAAACCATCAGCTTTTTTCTTAATGTCTTTCAGGTACTTTTCTTCGTGGCTTTCATACACGTCCAGGTCGGAAAATAGCACCGTGTCCACTTTCAGCTTTGCGGCGTACTCCAGCAATTGCGGCGCTTTCCAGCCCATCGCACGGATCGAAAAATTGTCGAAGCCAAGTTTGATGTTGCGGCGTTTAGGTTGCGGCGAAGCAAGCATAGGCACCTCGATAGTCGCGGCGGCAGTCGTAACCGCCAGCGACTGGATGAATTGACGACGTGAATTCATAGAATCCCTCACTTGGTGTTTGTTTTTCAGAAACGGGTTTATGACACGAGCAATCAGAAAAAGGCAATTCTACTGGGTACGCAATGCCTCCGGCTTGCGGTCTTGGCGACAAAAGTATTCTTGCTGGGTACGCAATGCCTCCGGCTTGCGGTCTTGGCGACAAAAGTATTCTTGCGACAGGAAGCGATTTTTTGCCATGACTGCACGCTGGAAGCGATGCGTACCCAGGGACTTTGTGGTAAACAGTCGGCTATGCCTGAACTTCCTGAAGTCGAAATGGTTGCGCGTCATTTGCGCGCGCTGATTGCCGGGCGAACTTTTGTCAAAGCGCAGCTTTTGCGCGATAGGCTTGCGCCGGAAAATTCGCCGCGCCAGTTTGCCGCGTGGTTGAAAGGCGCTCGCGTGGAAGAAGTTACCCGCCGAGGCAAGCACATCCTGACGCATCTATCGAACAAGAAAACCTGGATCACGCATTTGCGAATGACCGGGCGTTTTATTCACGTGGATGCCGACGAAGCTCCTCCACCGCATACGCATGCCACGTTCTGGCTGGACAATGGGCGCAAGTTGCTGTTTGCCGACCAGCGCCATTTTGGGATGATGATGATCGTCAAAAGTGCCGACCTGAATTCGGTCTCTCATCTGAGCAAGCTGGCACCGGAGCCATTCGATGCGGCATTTACCGCCAATTATCTGCTCGAGACTTTGAAACGCAGCAAACAAGCCATCAAGCTGTTCCTGCTGGATCAAACGCGAGTCGTCGGGCTTGGGAACATTTACGCTGCCGAAGCGCTGCACCGGGCCAAGATCAATCCGCAGCTTCCAGCGAACAAACTTTCGCGGCTTCGCGCTGAATCCCTGCACAGCGAAATCGTTGCCGTATTGACCGAAGCCATTGAGGCAGGCAGCACACTGGAAACCGATCCGCGTGAAGTGTATGGGCGCTACGGCGACGGCGCTTACGAAGACAGTTGGCTGGTTTACGAACGCGAAGGGTTGCCGTGTTTGACTTGCGGTGAGGAGATTCAACGGTTGGCGCAAGGCGGACGCTCGACTTACTTCTGCCCGCAATGTCAGAGATGAGGTAGAATCGCAGCGAATTTTCCCAGTGAAAGGAGAACGACCATGACAGCTTTACCGAAAAGAAAATATACGGTTGAAGAGTACATCGAACTGCTGAAGAACTCAGATGAACGCTTTGAGTACTTTGATGGCGAAGTCGTTTCGATGGCTGGC
>CAYLJQ010000351.1:0-7336 GCA_964383955.1 uncultured Heliomicrobium sp.
CGTTTCCATAAGTATGTCAAAAAACTATTGGCTTAATTCAATGCCATTGCCCCGTACCGCATTACGGCTGAATCGCGTCTTCGATCTTGAAGTTGAAGCTTTCCAGCATCATTTTGCCCAGCTTGAACACTTCCGGACGGCCTTCGACGCGGATGTAGACGTTATCGCCGTCAACTTGCGAAATTTTCACAACCGTCGTTTTGCCGGTTTTCTCAGTCAACCGAAGCTCGACAGCCGGTTTGGCGAACTTCGCGCTGATTGCCGGAGTCACCTTGTCCACAATTTCCGACGCTTTCGATTCAAACGGAGTGAAAAGCTTGAACGGCTGCGCTTCCTTGTCTTTCTTGTCGGCGGGTTCGACAACAATCCATTTGTCGTCTTTGGCTTCCGCGATCAGCTTGCCGTGTTCATTTTTCAGTTCGTAGCGAGACAGATCATCGCGCTTCACTTTGATGATCTGCTTGCTGCGGAGCGCGCCCAGCTTGATGTTGAGCTTGTCGTACAGCGAAGGCTCAAGCTTCAAAATCTGATTGCTGCCATTGACCTTGGCGTAATACTGATCGTCAACTTTTCCGCCAATCTGAAGACCTTTTTCGCCACTGGCGGTTTTGGTGGTGACAGTAATTTTGGGCTTGTCCAAGCCGTATTTTGCTGCATCGTCGAGTGATTCGCTGACGACATCTGCGGCTTTGGCCGAAGTCAGGTCGCCAATCAAGGTGTTGACTTCGCTGGCTTCCGCTTCGCTGGAAATCGGCGCGGTAATCACCCAGTCGGCGTCTTTTTTTCCAAGCTCAAAGCTGCCGTTTTCGTTGGTGACTTTGACCGAAGTAATGTCGTATTCGCTGGCACCCAGCAGGGAACGATCGCGCCAATCTTTCAGCGGCTTATCCGAACTGGTCAACAAGCCAGCGCCGATGATGGCAACGTTGGGCGCTCCGTCAAAGCGGGCGTAAGCTGACGAACCCAGCGGGTCTTTTCCGCCAAGCTCGATTTTATGGGTCTTTCCGTCTTTCAGCTTCACTTCCAGCTTCACCGCGGGAGCTTCCAGCCCATATTCTTTCAGGGCGTCCGCCGACGGATTCGCAAATTCCCGTTCAACCCGCGCACTGATAATGTCGCCAATCAGGGAATTGACCGCCGCTTCATCAGCCGGACCTTCGACAGGCTGTTTGACCAGCCATTTGTCGCCCTGGCTTTCCAGACCGATGGTTTCAGAACCGCGCATCAACGTCACACCCGTAATGTCTTCGCGCTTGAAGCTGAAGGCTTCTTTTGAAGTTTTTTCGGCAGGCTTATCCGAGCCATCATCACGCGGTTTGCCGGGCTTGAATTCCAGGAAGTAAACGAGAATACCGCCAACGAGAGCGGCCAAGAGTAAGAGGAGTGTACTGCGTTTCATAATTTCTTCGAGTAGTCAGTAGTCGGGAGTCAGTAGTCGGTGGTCTGGAGCAAATAGTCGGGAATCCGATAGTCACTGGAAGTTGGGCAAGTCGAACTTAAACTACCGACTTGCGTCTACCGGTTCCCGACTACACACCTATCTGCGTTTCCACCAAACAAAAGCGCCAATGCCCAGCGCAGCCAGCGGCATAAAGATGACGACCAGAATCCAGAACGTGTTCTGTTGTTCGGCGTTCATCGTCACGCTGCGGTTGGTAGCCATTTTCGGGCGAATGGAAATCAGGTCCTCGTCCTGCGCCAGCCAGTTGATCGAGTTCATGAACAAATCGCCGTTGCGCTGGACTCGAAACGCCTGGTTCGACGCAAAGTCAGAATCGCCGATAACCACCAGGCGAGCTTCCTTGTTGTCGCCCAGAGACTTGCTGGCAACTGCGCCAAGGCTTACAGGACCTTGGGTATCTTTGCCTGCGTCAAACTGTGGTTGGGCATCCGGTTTCAATTCGGTTTCGCCGTAACTGTTCGGAGAACCAGTCAGCAAAGTTGTCGAATTGACGCCGGAGCCGCTGCCGGGAAGCACCTTGACGGAACGAGCCTGCGGAAAAGCGGTCATTCCGCGAGCAAAGCGCTGGGTGATGGGGTGAGAACCAAAGTTGTTCACAATCGGTGCAGCCGGACCAAACACCTGGCCTGCGGCGCTGAAATCCAGCACCAGATCATTGCCCAATTCGATGGACCATTTCTTCAGCACTTCGTCCAGTTGCGGATCAGTGTCGGGATCCAGAAGGAACATACCCTTTCCGCCGCCGTCCAGATACTGGCCGATCATCGAAGTTTCCGGCTGCAAAAACGCGGTCTTTGGTCCAGCGACAACCAGAACGGAGCATTCCGAAGGCACAAACTTTTCTTTCTGCGACGCCAGATTGACGGTCTTGGTCAGATAGTTTTCCGCCTTTAGTTTGGAATCCACCAGCGTATAAGCCTCAGTCAGTGGTTTTTCTTCGTGGCCTTCTGTGAAGCAGATGGTTTTCAGCGAATCGCGCGTGACTTTCAGGATTGCATTGATCAGCGACTGTTCGTCGGTTGCCGTCGGGCGTTCAGTTCGCCCACCGGCAGTGACCACCGTTTCGCCGTAATTTTTTACAGCGTATTCCCGCGCAAGTTGCGGCTGTTTTACCGGATCAACAAACTCATAGCTGAGCTTGTTGGACACATATTTGAATTCGGCCATCTGATCGGCAAGCTGCTGGTCAGGTTGCTGGTCGAATTTCAGGATTTTGACGTCTTTGGGCAGATTCGTCAGGATTTTCCGAGTTTGATCCGACAGCGAATACAAGCCTTCGGGAGTCAGATCAATCCGTTTGTGATGGCGATAGCCCAGATAGTTGGCAATGGCAATCAGGCCCAGAACCGCCACGGATAACACCGCCATATTGGCGCTCAAGCGTCCGGAACGACCCTGGAAGTAACCAATGATGTCCTTGAAATTCAGGATAATCGAAGCCAGCAAGAGCACGCCGCCAACAATCAGCAATGACAGGTTGAACCAGCCCCAAACCTCTTGAATCGTGTACCGGATGTAACCGGAAAGAGCCATTGCGGCTCCGACAAAACCAGCCAGTACCGTAAATTCTTTGCGAATGGCGTTCATGCTCTCCTCCATCTCATCGAATCCAGCGAGCGCAGCGTCAGAAACAAGCCAAGCACGATGCCAGAGAGGTAAAAGATCACGTTGGTTGTATCAATGACTCCCTGCGAAAACTCCTGGTAATGTTGAAGGATCGAAAGGTATTTGACGATTTCACCGAACATGGTTGAGCTGCCACGCACTGACAGGTCAATGAAAAGCAAGGTCAGGAAAAGAACGAAGGTGACGACACCGGCAATGATCTGGTTTTCTGTCAGCGAGGAAATAAATGCTCCGATTGCCAGCAGCACAGCGCCCAGCAGGAACAGTCCCAAATAGCCAGACCAGACAATCCGCCAGGGCAGGGCCGGGTCGCTGTACATTCCCACGATCAGGTAATAAAGCAGCGTCGGTGCCAGCATCAAGCACAGAAACGACAGGGAAGCCAGGTACTTGCCAACTACAATTTGAAGCTCCGTGATCGGCGAGGTCATCAGCATTTCCATCGTTCCGCGTTTTCGCTCTTCGGCGTAAATGCCCATCGTCAGCATTGGCGTCAGAATTGGCAGCACATAGGTGCCGACGAAACCGACAAAGCTGCGGATAACCTGCACCGGAACGTCAATGTCGGATGGTGCGCCTTCCTGTTGGCGGGCAGCAGCCTGCGCCGCGAACAGCATGACGCTGGAAAGGATGATGTAAAAAACCAGTCCGGCAGCAACCAGAAATGCTCCGATGACAATGTATGCAATCGGAGACACGAAGTAGCTGCCCATTTCACGGCGATAGATCGCCAAAATTCCTTTCATCAGGAATACTCCTTCGGAAATGTGGGGCAGGTTCTTAACCTGCCCGCATCAGGACAGGTTGAGAACCTGTCCCACGCATAGTTTAAGCTCTTCGGAAATGTGGGGCAGGTTCTTAACCTGCCAGCATTCAGGACAGGTTGAGAACCTATCCCACGCATAGTTTAAGCTCTTCGAAAATGTAGGGCAGGTTCTTCACCTGCCAGCATCAGGACAGGTTGAGAACCTATCCCACGCATAGTTTAAGCCCTTCGAAATCTAGGGCAGGTTCTTAACCTGCCAGCACCAGGACAGGTTGAGAACCTGTCCCACGCGTAGTGTTAAGCAGCTTTTTCTTCAGCAGGTGCTTTTTCGTCGGTCGTAAGCTGCATGAAGATGTCTTCAAGGCTCAGCTTGATGGCGCGCAGTTCCAACAGGTCAAAGCCATCGCTGATGACCGACTTTGCAATCTTCGAGCGCAAATCCAATCCAAGCTCGCTTTCGACCAACGCGCCTGTGCCGCCACCGTGTTCGATGGTTTCAATTTCAACTTTGCTGACGCCTTCGATTCTTTCCAGCGCGCCGCGCAAGCTGTCGGCTTCGCCGCTGACAACGACCTTGACCCGTTCGCCGCCTTTCAGTTGCGTAGTCAGGTTTTCGGGCGTGTCAATCGCGGCGATTTTGCCTTTGTTGATAATAATCACGCGGTCGCAGGTCGTTTCGACTTCGGAAAGAATGTGCGTCGAAAGGATGATGGTGTGTTCGCCCGCAAGCCCTTTGATCAGGTTGCGAACTTCATTGCGCTGGGTTGGATCAAGTCCCACGGTCGGTTCGTCCAGAATAACCACATCCGGGTTATGAACGACAGCCTGGGCAATGCCTACGCGCTGTTTGAAACCGCGCGACAGCTTTTTGATCAGCCAGTCTTTGCGTTCCGTCAGATTGGTCAAGCGCATGGCTTCTGCCACGCGCTTGACAACGTCGCCGGAAGCGACGCCTTTGATTTGCGCGACAAACCCCAGGTAATCGCCAACGGTCATGTCCGGGTACAGCGGCGGTGTTTCCGGCAAATAGCCGATGCGTTTGCGGACTTCCATCGAATCTTCAAACACGTCAAACCCGGAAACGCGCGCAGTTCCGCCCGTGGCCGGTAAATAACCTGTCAGGATTCGCATTGTGGTGGTTTTGCCTGCGCCGTTTGGTCCAAGGAAACCGAGAATTTCTCCTTTTTCGACTTTGAAGGAGATGTCATTAACAGCGCGTGCCTGTCCGTAGCTCTTCGTCAGATGCTCAACTTCAATCAAGCCTGCCTCCGATTCTCTATATTCAGTTTTAACGGATGGTTGGATGTATTCGTCGCCCTACTCGGCGAACGAAGGTGCAGATTCTAGTCACCGCTTCCAATAGCGTCAAGAGATGCTATTGCGCCAAATCTTCAAAATCCTCAAAGCTTGGCAGCTCGTTCAAATCTTTCAGCCCGAATTGGATCAGAAACTCTCGAGAGGTGCCGTACATCATCGGGCGTCCGACGGTTTCCTTGCGGCCTTTGGTAACGATCAACCGTTTTTCCAACAAGGTTTTGATTGCCGATGACGAACTGACGCTGCGAATTTCCAGAATCTCTGGAATCGTGATGGGTTGCTTGTAGGCAATCACCGCCAGGGTTTCCAGCGCAGGCAGCGACAGCCGGGCAGATGGTCGCGACTTCAGATATTTGCGAATGAATTCGTGGTTTTGCGGACGGGTCGAAAGCCGCCAGCCCCCGGCGATTTCGCGAATTTCCAGCCCGCTGTTGCGGGTTTCATGTTCGGCGACCAGTTCTTCCAGCGCTGTTTTCACTTCTTCTTCCGGGACATCGCCAAGCACTTTGCAAAGCTGTTTGAACGGCAACGGCTCATCAGCCACAAAAAGCAAAGCTTCAATCACCGGTTTCAGTTCTTCGCTGGTCGCCGTAATTTGTTCTTCTGCAACGCTTTCAGTGGTTTCGTCGCTTTCCTGCGTTAGGTTTTCATCCGATGCAGCAATCTCCGAAAATTTGGCCTCGCCGGTTTCCTCGTCAAACATCTCCAGGATTGGCGGCAAATCCAGCCCGGCAGCCAACTCAAGCTCTGCCGGAAATTCATCTACTTCTTGTTCCGGCTCAACTTTGGATTCTTCTTCAGGCTCAAGCTCTTCATTGTCCTTGGTAGCCGAATCGTCTTCGTTCGCTTCAGTTGCCGATTCCTCTTCAGTTACCGGCTCTTCGCTCGTTTCGGCAGCCAACTCGTCATCGTTCTCTTCTGCTGCCGGTTCTCGCTCAAGTTCAGATTCTTCCTCGGTTACTGGCTCTTCGCTGATTTCGGCGGTGAGTTCTTCTTCGTTGGGTTCTGTTGGATTGGGTTCAGTTTGCTGAATTTCTTCGTTCATAGTTCAGTCTTTTGATCAGAAGCGGGAAGCTCCTCGGCAATTTCCACGTTTTGGTTTTCTTGCGACAAATTCACATCGCCAGCAGTTTCTGCGTTTTGCTCTTTAACCGGTTCCGTTTCAATCGCCGGTTCAGGCTCAGGTTCCGGCAAAAAGATTGGCCCTGTGCGTTTGCGGGCGAAAATTTCACCGAACAATTCGCGCTGGGTCAGATGGATTTTGAACTCTTTGACCAACTCAAGAAAAGCCAGGAAGGTCAAAATCAACTCGCGTTTTGAGCGTGATTGTTCAAACAGTTCGCGCACATTGATCTCTTCGCCGCTTTCCAGCCGGGAGTTAATCTGCGCCAGCTTTTCAGCCATCGTCACTTCTTCGCGCTGAATCTGCATTTCAGCCTGTGTTTCAGCGCGTTTCAGAATCTCGCGAAACACTCGAAGCAGGTCAAACACCGTAGCTGAAACTTCGGGATTGCTTTTGTCCGTTTCAAGCTGGCCGCGCGTGTAGCTGGCGGCTTCGATTTCGCCGCGCGAATGCAGCATCTGCGCCGCCGATTTGAACTTTTGGTATTCCAGCAGCCGTTCGATCAGCTCGGCGCGCGGGTCTTCTTCCAGATCCTCTTCGCCTTCGATTTTCGGTGTTGGCGGCAACAGCATTTTCGACTTGATATAAATCAGCGTCGAAGCCAGAACCAAAAAGTCTCCGGCGATGGAAATATCCAGTTCACGCATCAAGGCCAGATATTCCAGATACTGTTCGGTGATGCGCGCAATTGGAATATCTGCGATTTCGATTTCGTCTTTTTTGATCAGGTACAGCAACAGGTCAAGCGGCCCTTCAAACATTTCCAGCTTGACGCGATAACTGTCGCGGTCGCCTTCGTGCTGTTCCGGCGTGTCTTCCAGCAAGGCCACTGCCGATTTCTTTTTGGTTTTTGTTTCGGTCATTAGTTTGTGTGCAATGGTGCGGTACGGTGAGCGGTAGCGACCCGGTTGTTTCGTGAGTGGCGTATCCAGAAGCCACCAAGTCGCTACCGCTCCCCGTACCGCACCGAATACTGACTGATTCCCCAGCGATGGACGTCAAACGCCAGCTTGTCAGCATCACTTACTTCCAGCCATAGAAG
>CAYLJQ010000352.1:0-7290 GCA_964383955.1 uncultured Heliomicrobium sp.
ATTGATATTCACTGGATCGGAATCGGGCGTCACCTGAAATTCTCACATTTTTTCACGTTTCAAGTGACCTAAGGAGTTCGATCACTCTCGTTGCCGAAATCGTTTGAACCTTTGTTCGAGCTTCTGTGAAAACAGAGCATTCGTATAAATGCTGTATGTTGCATTTGTTGTGATGGCAGTCATGACAATGGAACATGCCATCATTACTGAATTCGTATGCTGTTTTTGTTGCTGCCAACCCCGTACCTTATAGCAACAAGTTGACGGTCCATAGCTGCTGCCGCGAATCTGACCCTCCTGCAGGCCCCGCTGCGTTGCGGTAGTTAGTGTTTTACGTCTTTGGTAAATCACCATCATCACTCAATTTTTGAAGTGTCAAATATTGAATGGCTGGGTGCGGCCGCTGATGTGGCTCAGGGTATCGCGCCAATTGGCGCATATAGGCGTTATGGCTCTTTCGCCTCACACTTTCGAAGAGCTTAGCCATAGGAGGAAAAATTGAAATCAAGAGTACTAATAATTCTAGGATTGATCGCTGTTGGGCTAACGGCGTTTGCTTGGCGTGCCAACCTTTTGACATTTGGTCAGGCAGCGCCCAATCGAACGTACGACAGCCCAGCAGGGCAGATCACTCTTCCAACTTCTGAAGGGACAGCGGGGAATCTGGGCACCGATTACAAATTGGCCCGGCTGGCATTCGGGTTTGCTTCGAATGTTCCACAGGTGGGCGACTTGGCGGGTGATACTGGCAATGGGTTTAGTGACCGGTATGACTTTGAAAACCTGAACGTCTTTAGCATTGGCCAATCAGCCAACAACGTGGGTGATTTGGATAGTCTTGACCCGCGCAATGAAGTGGTCGTCGGTGGACGCAGAATCAATCCTGGTCATCGTTTTGTTCACATCGGAATGTTGCCCTTTATTTGGCAAGTCGGTGAGCAGAATGACATGGTGGCCACGCGAGAAATCACTGTCTTCCCTTCAATTGACCACCTCTTTGATCCGGAAATTCCAGGTTACGGGCCTAAAGCGGCGAACCCTCCGGCTGGGGGACTGGGAAACGTGTTGCTTGAAGCAACAGAGTTCACAGTTTGGGGAACAAACGACCGCGACGAAGCACTTCTGGCAGCTCAAACGCAGGGGTATTTTGGGCGTGGAGGCACAGGGACAGCGCCCAACAACAAATGGTTTCGCGCTACCCTGACACAGGTTTTTGCCGACGGCTTCAAGGACTACAACGGCACAAGCCCATTTACCGCTCGTCCGGCAGGTTCAGATCCTTCTCCACAAGAAGGAGATGATTTTGCTTCAAAATGGCAGTTTCGCGATGCCAGCGGAAATCCTGCTGCCGTGAAATATGTGGCGGTTTATGCCAATCGCACGCGTGATGAAAAATTCTATCGTGCGGATTCCACCGGCAAGGTTCCTGGCGACATCGCGCAGAGTAACGAAGCGGAAATTGATGCCGTAGGTTTCAAGGAAGTAATTGTTGGTCGGCTCGCTTCCGTTGCGGGGCGTGTCATCAATGATGCCAATGCTAACGGAAAAATTGATCCCGGCGAATTGCCCATTGCTGGTGTCACGGTGAAGATAAGCGGCAATAACGTTAACTTTACTACCACCACCAACAACACAGGGGATTATAAGTTCGAGCAACTTGAGCCTGGGATCTATCAGGTCACAGAAGTAAACCTTCCCAATTATCTGGATACTGGCGTTTTGCCTGGAGTTGGCAACTCCGCAATTGATCTGAATAGCATCAATGCAGTGCTTGAGGCCGGTGAGGACAGTATAGAAAACCACTTCCTTGATGCTTTACCACCAACAGATGAATGCACGCCGGGCTGTTTCAACAGCGTGGATATGTGGATGATGTTTGATGGCGCGCGCAGGGCAGTGTATGACGCAAACGGTGGAGTCGGAGCTATCTTCATTCTCTCGCTCAATCGAGCAGCCGCCAATGACGACGAAGTCTTAATGGCGTTGATGGGAATGGACACCCCGAAAGACAGACTGAACGCCCAGTTTGTTGCGGCGCAGCTCAATGCACTGAGTTTTCCAAAAACAATCTTCAATCGCGCTTCGTGCTTCTATAACGGGCCGAACGTGATTGTGAGAATTCCTGGTGATCCGCGCCTGCTTGAATTACAGGCGAAGGCTCGCATGATCTTCAGTACGGGGACTGATTTTGAAGTAGATCAGCTTGCCGTATACATAGAGTTGTTCAACAACATCACTGCGACCAGGGGTATCATCTGCCCATTTGCAGACCCGTGATGCAGCAAGTTTGCGCGCTGACGAAGCAGAAGGCGCGCAATTTCGCAGAAAATCGCTGTACTCTAAGGCTGCCGGTCTTTCGAAACTGGCAGCCTTTTTTCAATTCTCTCAATTAGATTTAGATGGTTGCGCCTGCCTGTCGGGAGTGATATTTCTGATTTTCACTTGCCAACCAAATTGGAGCAATTTTCAGAACATGACGAAGTTTCAAGAAGTACCTTCATCAATCGCTTTGTCGGCAGCCCTAAAATTAAGCGAACAGCAGCCGGTCTTGTTTTTCAAACATAGCAACTCTTGTGGAATTAGCTCGCGTGCATTTGCAGAGTTCGAGCGTTATTTGGAATCGCCGGAAAGCTCTGCGGTCCATAATTGCGTGATTGTCGTTCAAACAGCGCGCGAAGCTAGCAACGAAATCGCCCGGCTATTGGGTGTGGAGCACGAATCACCACAGGCTATTCTTGTCAGTAACGGGCGTGCGATTTGGCACGAATCTCACCTGGCGCTTAAGAGTGACGCTTTGAAGTCTGCCGTTACGCGAAATTGACTTGCTAAATCAGCCACGCCTACTTCACCCAATGACGATCCACATAAGTTGTTGGCAGTCAGCTGCGTGACCTCACGAACTTCTCTAATTCTTTTGGATCAAGCAGGCCAGTGGATCGGGTGCGCTGTTCGGCGTAAACCTGCTGGATCAGTTTCGCCACCAATCCGGTCCAGCCTGTTTGATGGCTTGCGCCCAATCCGCTGCCATTGTCTCCGTGAAAGTATTCATAAAACAGCACCAGGTCACGCCAGTGCTCGTCCTGCTGGAATGTTAGCGACCCACCGTCAACCGGGCGATGTCCATTCGCCGTACGCTGGAAAATGGTGATCAGCCGCCGCGACAGTTCCAGGCTGACATCCCAAAGATTCATTTTACGGCCAGAGCCAGTGGGGCATTCGACCAGAAAGTTATCGTGGTCAAGATCGTTGGTGAAAAAGTGGTGAAATCGCTGAAGTGATTCGATGATCAGAAAGTTGACTGGAAACCAGATCGGCCCTCGCCAGTTTGAGTTGCCGCCAAATAAACCGATTTGCGATTCGGCGGGTTCGTAATCCACGCGATGTTCAGCGCCGTCCACAATGATTCGATAGGGATTTTCCCGATGAAACCGGGATAACGAACGAATACCGTAAGGCGATAAAAATTCGTTTTCGTCGAGCATCACTTTCAAAACAGCTTTCAGCCGGTAGCGATTGACCAGCGACAAGAATCGCTGCACACCAGTGGCTGTCGTCATAGTTTCGATGTGATTGCCGAATTCCGGCAGGTTGGTGATGAACCACTGTAAGCGGCGCTTGAAACCCGGCAGATGGTCAATCACTTCGGAATCCAGAGTTTCCACGGCGAACAACGGAATCAAGCCGACCATTGAGCGAATGCGCATTCGCATGTGCTGGCCATTCGGCAGATTTAGCACGTCGTAAAAGAACCCGTCTGTACGATCCCAAAGCTCCAGGCCTTTGCCCGCAATGTCGTTCATTGCTCGCGCGATATAAACAAAATGCTCCAGGAATTTCGATGCCACGTCTTCATAAGCCGGATTCTCTTTGGCCAGTTCCAGAGCAATGACCATCAAATTCAGGCAATACATTCCCATCCAACTGGTGGCGTCGGATTGTTCAATGCTGCCGCCTGTCGGCAATTGAGCGCTGCGGTCAAAAACGCCTATGTTATCAAGGCCCATAAAGCCGCCCTGAAAGATGTTGTTGCCCTCGGCATCTTTGCGGTTGACCCACCAGGTGAAATTCAGCAGCAGTTTGTGGAAGACCTTTTCCAGAAAGACGCGGTCACAACGGCCACGATGCCGCTGTTCCATCTTGTAAACTCGCCAGGCCGCCCAGGCATGAACTGGCGGGTTCACGTCGCCGAACGCCCATTCGTAAGCTGGAATCTGGCCGTTCGGGTGCATGTACCACTCACGCAGCATCAACAGCAGTTGGTCTTTGGCAAAATCAGGATCAACCAGCGCCAGCGGAATGCAATGAAATGCCAAATCCCAGGCCGCATACCAGGGATATTCCCACTTGTCCGGCATCGAAATGATGTCTTCGTTGAGCAGGTGTTCCCAATTGCTGTTGCGTCCGTGGAGCCGTTCCTTTGGAGGTTCAGGCTGCGCTGGGTCACCGCGCAACCAGCGTCGCACATCGTAAAAATAATATTGCTTACTCCACAGCATTCCTGCGAAAGCCTGGCGCTGAATGTTTCTCAAGTCTTCTGTTAAGCCGACTGGCTGCAGGTTGCCGTAAAATTCGTCGGCTTCGTTTTTGCGCGCAGCAAAAATTTCATCGAATTGTTTGCCGACCATTTCCAGCTTTGGCTCTTGAGTCGTCAGGCGAAGCTTGATTGTTACGGACTCTCCGGATTGCAGGTTGAAGTGATAGCGCGCCGAAGCCTTTGTGCCTAGAAACTGAGGATTGACGGCTTCGCGGATTCCTTTGACGACGTAATCGTTGATTCCGTCTTTGGCGTAAGGCGTTCCATTCGCAGCTTCATTGTCTCCGCCGTAAAGCCGCTGGAAGTTGGTTTCGTTTTCGGTGAAAAGAAGTTCAGCCGGGCTTTCAGGCAAATGGGCGCAAATCAGCCAGCGCAACGGTAAATCAAAATGGCGCAGCCGAATGACCGAAGCGTGCGGAGCAAATACGTCGGAATGCTCATCACGGCGCAACCTGGGTTTGCGCACGTCGTCGCCCCAAATCCAGGTATTGCGAAACCAGATGGTCGGCAACAGGTCAATTTTTGCAGCTTCCGGTCCGCGGTTGATGGCAGTGATTTGAACCAGAATGTCTTCGGCGTCGGCTTTGGCGTACTCGACAAACACATCAAAATAGCGATTCTCAGCAAACGCGCCTGTGTCGAGCAGTTCGTATTCCGGCGCATTGCGTCCGCGCCGCTGCGATTCGGTCACCAGTTGTTCGTAGGGAAATCGGCTCTGCGGATATTTGTACAAATATTTCATGTACGAATGCGTTGGCGTCGAATCCAGGTAGAAATAACACTCTTTTACGTCTTCGCCGTGATTGCCTTGAGGTCCCGTCAAGCCGAACAGCCGTTCCTTCAAAAACGGATCGCGCCCATTCCACATCGCCAGCGAAAAGCAGATCAATTGATGACGGTCGCTGATTCCGGCAATGCCGTCTTCGCCCCAGCGATAAGCCTTTGACCGCGCGTGATCGTGAGGGAAGTAGTCCCAAGCTGTGCCATGCGGAGAATAATCTTCGCGGACAGTTCCCCAGGCGCGCTCACTCAAGTACGGTCCCCAACGTTTCCAGTATTTGGTGCGTAGCCGTGCTTCTTCCAGTCGTTTTTCTTCCTGTGTCATAGCTTTGGCAGCTTAACCAGCCAAAAAAATTGGTGCAATGTAAATTGTTGTCAGTTCAGCGAATTCAAAACATGAGAACCGACCGGCAATCACGAACGTATGCCTAGCCGAACCTTCAAATTACAACCCCAAGCAGTATTGAACTTAGAGGAACTAACGATGACTTATGATCTTCCGCTGGTGCTGATGGAAGACCTGACCAAAGTTTTCCGCAACGGCAAAGTTGACTCTCCCGTTTTAAATGGAATTGACCTGACCATCAATCGCGGCGAATTCGTCGTAATTTTTGGCCCTTCCGGTTGCGGCAAATCAACGCTGCTAGCGATTATGGGCTTGCTGGATTCGCCGACCGCTGGCGTGTACAGCTTTAACGGCCAGCCTGTGCAGGGGCTGAAGCTTGCCGACCGTGCGCGCATACGCAATCAGGACATCGGGTTTGTTTTTCAAAACTTCAACCTGATTGGCGATATGTCGGTTTACGAAAACGTTGAACAACCGCTGAGTTACGGCAAAATCGGCTCTTCGGAAAGAAAAGAACGTGTTATGGCAGTGCTGGAAAAAGTTGGACTGGCAGATCGCGCTCGTCAACATCCAACACAGCTTTCCGGAGGCCATCAACAACTTGTTTCCATTGCCCGTGCCATCGTCGGCAATCCAACGGTTCTGCTGGCGGACGAACCGACTGGCAATCTGGATTCGGCCAGCGGCGAAGTCGTAATGGGCTTGCTGAAACAACTGCACGCCAGTGGCACAACGGTTTGTCTGGTGACGCATGATGCACGCTTCCTGCATTTGGCAGATCGCAAAGTGCAGATGCTGGATGGAAAAGTTTTTGACTCAGACGGCCTGCATGTTCGGCTTTAACAAGAAGTTTTCGCTGTTAGTTGCGGGTTAAGTTGGCCGCTTGCTGATTGTCACCAATTTACCGCCAACATAAACAGCCAAAGGATGTTCCAGTCCCGCGAAGTAAGCCAGTTCGCGGTAAGCGCCGCAATCGTGAATGACAAAATCGGCTCGCTTGCCCGATTCCAACGAGCCGATTTCATTTCCTCTTCCCAAGCTATAAGCCGCATTGATGGTTGCCGCCGAAATTGCTTCGGCCGGAGTCATCTTCATTTGCGTTGAAGCCAACGTGGGCGCCAACAGCATCGAAGCCACAGGCGACGATCCAGGATTGAAATCCGTAGCGATGACAACGGCCAAACCGGCTTCGATCATTGCGCGGGCGTTTGCATAGTGATTGGAACCAATCATCAAAACCGAGCAGGGAAGTAAGACAGGTTGGACGTTTGCGGATTGCAGATGTTGGATTGCAGTTTGGTCTGCTTGTTCCAAATGGTCTGCCGTCGCTGCGCCAAGTTCTGCTGCCAACGCCGAGCCTCCGCTGAGTGAAAGTTGATCCGCGTGAACTCTTAGCTTCAAGTCCAAGCCTCTCGCCGCTATCAAAATCTTTCGCGACTCTTCGACACTGAACGCGCCCGCTTCGCAAAACACATCGCAGAACTCTGCCAGCTTTTCTTCGGCAACGCGGGGCAGCATTTCTTCAACGATCAAATCCACGTAAGCCAATCTGTTGCTTTTGAACTCGTTCGGGACGATGTGCGCGCCCAGAAAGGTCGGCACATAGCTGAGCGGCGTTTCGTCATTCAAG
>CAYLJQ010000353.1:0-7278 GCA_964383955.1 uncultured Heliomicrobium sp.
CTGTCCATAACAATTCAAAAAGTTTTGCTTTTCGATTTAGTTCGAGTCTTTCAATGAGAAGGGGCCGCGTTCTTGCAGATTTTCTGAAGGAATCCGGTCGTTGCCGGAAATATCTGGTTGTGGACTCAGTTTTTCGTTTTCAATCAGCCGTACAGCCAGTAGAACCTCTGCCAAGGCTCTCTGTAGTGCATAATACCATCCCGGCCATCCATCCAAAGCACATCTTTTCAGAATCAGGCAATAAAAAAACACGATTAAGGGCGCGAAGATTTTGCCGCGACGAATGCGATCAATCAGGCTAAGCTGCGCAACAGGTGTTTGCCGTAGTTTTTCGACTTCGCGGATCATGTACCGGTCCTGTGAAGCCAGCCATCGGCTCAGCGGTTTCCGGTCGTCGTGCAATATGCAGGATGACAGCCAGTCAGTTTTCCCTGCAACCTGCACATGGTGAGCATGGCCATCATCTTCATAAATTGCACTTTCGCGACGATACAAAACTTTGCGCGGAGGATACAGCGTGCCGCGCAAGGCCTTACCGTAGATGCAGTATTTGAACTTCGCCCAATATGCATTCGTTGCCGCTGAGGGTTGAAGCGACTTTAGCTCAGCAACCAACTCATCAGTGAGCAAGTAATCTGCATCAAGGGATAGCACCCATTGTGACAAAATCAACTGTAAGCCGTAATTGCACTGTGCGGCAAAAGTCTCAAATTCTCTTTGATATAGCTCAACCTGCGGGTAGCAGCTCAATATCTGCAATGTCTCATCCGTGCTGTAACTATCAATCACAACAATTCTTTTGGCCCAGCCAAGCTGCCCCAACGTGCGATGAAGATTTGGGGCTTCGTTGTAGGTCAAAATCAACGGAGTTATGGTTTCTACTATTGAACCCGCCATTAACAATTTTTCCCCGCCAATGATTGATACAAGCGAATCAGTTCAGCCGCGACCGCTTCGGACGCAAAACTATTCGCCAGCTTTCGCCCGTTGCGGCCTCTTCGTTGGCGTTCTTGTTCGTCACTCAAGGCTTCTTTCAATGTTTCGGTCAGATTTTCAGGATTCGACGAAGTTACCCAGCCAGCTCCGGCGGTTGCGATTTCAGCCGCCAGGTTAACTTGCGGACTGACCAGAACGGGCACTCCACAAGCCATTGCTTCGACCAAAGAAATGCCGAAGTTTTCCTGATAAGACGGCAGCGCAAGCAATGCGGAAGCTTGAAGCGCCTGAAATTTGTGTTCGCCTTCCAGCCAGCCAACAAACCGGACATCGCCATTCAGCCCATTGATTTCAGCAAGTTTTTTCAATTGATCAACATAGACGGCGTCACCATCGCCCGCAAAGACCAGATGCCAGTCGCTGAATGCGCTCTGCTTTTTCAAAGCTGCGAACGATTCAATCAAGAGTTCGTAGCCTTTTTTCGGGTGAATGCGTGAAAGCGCCAGAATGTATCGTGCTCCGACCGGAAGCCGGTCAATCCCAGTATTAGAAGCCCCGCCTTGTAACGCGGCCTGGCCCAGATCAATTCCATTGGGAATGACGACGCCGTTTATCAAACCCAGTTCGGATTCCACCAATCGTTTTTCTTCGGCAGTGGTGTAATGAATGGCGGCAGCCCGACGCAGCATTTGTTTGACGCCAAAATGCCAGAACAATCGTTTGCGAAATTGTTTTTGTTTCAGGCTCCACGGATCAAGCGTGCCCAACGGACGCACGATGTAAGGAATTTTGGATTTTCGGCAAGCCTTCGCCGCCGCAATACAGGCATGCGAGAAAACGGCGTGAATATGCACCAAGTCAAATTCGCCGACATTTTGGTTCAGCCACCCAGCCAGCGGACGCGAATACTTCAACGCTTCGCTAAATTGCCTGTGAAAAAAGATGGTCTCAACGCCTTGGTAAGGTATTTTCTGTTCCAACACGACTGGCAGCACGCTTTCGCCATCGGCATTGGTGGTAGCAATCAAAATTTCAGCGCCTTCCGCCAGCAATGAGCGGCAAGTGGAATAAATTGCCTGGCTTGGGCCTCCATAACGCGCAGCAATCGAAGGTATGACGTGCAGAATTTTTAACACCTGCACGTTATTTTTAGTTGGTGGTATGTCGGGCATCGCCCCCTGATGTCTGAACACTTTCCAAAATGTCCCAAAGGGATAATTGAAAATAGCCCAGCGATTTATCGCTGGGAGTATGGCAATTTTCCGGTGAGTTCCGTAGGAACGGCTGAACGCCCTGCCAAATGCGGGCCTCAGCCATCCCTACGGGACTTGGCCACAGCACGTAACTTTTCCCGGCGATGAATCGTCGGGCTATTATCAAACCGTCCCTACCGGGACGAAAAATGTGTTCAAACCTCAACATCGCACCTGATTTTGTTCCAACCACTCTTCCAACACGACCAACACCCATAACCGGGACCAGGAAACTTCTGCCGATCCAGCAAGGAAAGATTTCCACAACCTGCCAACTTCGCGCGCGTCGAAAATGCCGCGACTGGCGATGCGCTGTGGATCAAGCCGAGTTTCGCAGAATGCACGCAATTCACTGCGCATCCAATTCGCAAAGGGAAACGTGAACCCTTGTTTGGGCCGATGCACCACATCGTCCGGCAACAGATTGCCCAGACTGGCAACCAGCAAAGATTTCGGCGTGCCGTTTGGACGTTTATATTCATCCGGCACGCCCATCAGGTATTCGACCAGTTTGTGATCCAGCAGCGGCACGCGCACTTCCAACGCATGCGCCATGCTCATCTGGTCGCTGTCGCGCAACAGCACGTCGTGCATGTACGTGCGTGCTTCGGCATAGGAAATCTGTGCCAGCAACCCTGCCCCGCCCGCATTTTGAAAGGCCGTTTGCAGCAAAGCCACATACGGATCTTGCCAATTGTCATTCAGGTGTTGCCATTGTTCTGTAAGCAGCGAGCGTCGCTGGGACAAGGAAAGAACCTGGCGCGTCACCGGATACATCTGCGCCAAAGAACCATCGCTGCCAATGATCGCGGCGGCTTTTGCAGCCTGAATAGATTTGCCCCCGGCCATTTCTACCGCGCGGGCCAACAAATTGCGCGCGGATGCAGGCAAATATGCGCCGCGCTGCTGGTATTTCATCGCTTTTTCCAGGCGAACAAACGAAGAGTACCCGGCAAAAAACTCATCCCCGCCCAAACCGGAAAGCGCCACCTTTACGCCCGCATTTCTGACCGCTTGCGAAACAACATAGCTGTTGATGCCATCGCCTGTCGGTTGATCCATCGCACAAAGCGCGGCAGGCAACTGATCCAGCATTGCGTTTTCGGTCAATCGGATTTCCGTATGTTCCGCGTCAAATCGCTCGGCAACCTGTCTGGCATAAACAGATTCGTCAAAATTACTTTCAGCAAAAACCACCGAAAACGTGTGTGGCGTGTGCCCCGCTTCGCGAATCAATGCCGTAATTGCGCTGGAATCAATGCCGCCTGACAAAAAGACACCAACCGGCACATCGCTGACCAAATGCAGCTTTGTCGCTTCGCGTAACAATTCACCGACTCGGCGCACGATTGCGGGCTTGTCAGCGCCATGCGGTTCTGTTGAATGGCTTTGCAGTAAATCCCAATAGGCCGTCTGTTGAATTTGCCCGGATGCGTTGATGGTCAGCCAATTGCCGGGCGGCAAAGTCTGTATCCCCTGGATCAAGGTTCGGGGCGCGGGAATGGATTGATAGGCCAGGTATTCGTTCAGCGCAATGGGATCAATCTGGCGCGACACCAGATCAGTCGCCAGAATCGCCCGCACTTCTGATGCAAAAATCAGCGTTCCATTTTCAACGGAATAATAAAGCGGTTTGATGCCCAACCGGTCGCGGATCAACAACAGTGTCTTTTCTTGCGCATCCCACAACGCCATCGCGAACATGCCGCGCAACCGATGCAGCCCCTCAACGCCGTGAAGCGCGTATAGCCGCAGGATAATTTCAGTATCGGAATGTGAAACGAAGATTTCGCCAATATCCTGCAATTCCCGCCGCAATTCCCGGAAGTTATAGATTTCGCCGTTGAAGGTAATCCAATACCGCCCGTCGGGCGAAGACATCGGTTGATGCCCGGCAGGCGAAAGATCAAGTATGCTCAACCGAGTATGGGCCAAACCGATTCTGTGATCTTCTGTAAAGAAGCTGCCCCGATCGTCCGGGCCGCGGTGGCCAATGGCATTCTGCATCCGCAGCAATCGCTCTTTAAGCGCAAACGGCTTTGCCTGAAAATTGTAGATGCCTGCAATTCCACACATAAAATTGACTTAAAACAGTCAGTCAGCCAAAGAACGTTGAGCATTACGTCAAATTAGCACTTTGCGTAACTTGGTCTTGCTTGACTTGCCCTAAACAGACACCAACTCACCTAGATGCTGTGTCAGCGTGTGTTTGAAGGTGCCAAATCCGAACAGCTCGATAACGCGTTTTCGCAATAATTCTGGTTGATAAATGCTGGGATGAGAGTGTTGATGCGTAATGATCCGAATCACTTCTCTGGCAATTTCGCCGACGTCATCCGGGTCAACCAATATGCCTAACTCTCCATCCGCCAGCGCATCCCGCGAACCGTCTTTGTTCCCTGCCAACACTGGCTTTCCGCAAGCAAGCGCTTCCAGATAAACAATCCCAAACCCTTCGGCTTTGCTGGGCATCGCGAACAGATCGCAAAGATTATAATAATCGCCAAGCTCTTCATCAGGAACGAAGCCAGCCAGCGTCACTGAATCTTGCACACCTACTTCGGCAATCAACTTTTCGATCCTGGGTCGGTCTGGTCCTTTCCCGCATAATAAATAATGCGCATTTGGCACTTCGCTTAATATTCGCGGCATCGCCTTAATGATTTGGTCATACCCCTTATATCGTTCTTCCTCGGCAAGGCGACAAATTGTAAGAATGACTGGTGTCTGAGCGGTCAAATTGTATTTTTGCAGCAGACGTTGAGGCTTAGAGCCAATTGAAAACTGCTGCGCGGTATAAGTGGGCGCGAGAATTTGCACGCGTTCGGGATTTACGCCTTCCTTTTCAATTAACCAGTCGCGTGTATAACGGCTGATAGCAAGTATTAAATCCGCTTTTTGCAGCGATTTTCGACGCAAGGCACTGTTATTTCGCCAGGCTTCTATTCCATAAGCCATCAAAACATACGGAGTTCCAAAACTTTCTCGTAATGCCAACGCCAAAGGGCTGAAGTGAAGATGCATGGCAATTACCAGGCTTGGGCGCTCGCGTTGCGCCTGGCGCAAACACTCAAATGCAAAGCGCGGCGTTCGCCAAGGGTGAGACCAGTCGCCGCAGGCGTTGATCGGATAAGTTCCATTGGATTGAAGAGCCGTCTGCAAGGAATCGTTTTTGATTAGTATCCGGGTTTGGGCGGGAGGAATCCCGTCATGTAAAGCATCAATGAAATGCCGGCAGAAAGCCTGAATTCCTCCCGTGAATGAAAACAAGTCTGGCGCCCAAACATGAACTTTGCTGGTTTTGTCTACCAAGTTGGTCTCCTGTTATTGCATTCCTGGGTTTCTCAGTTGACTGATATTACGCGCTCAAGAAAGAACCATTGGACTTGACCCGGTTTTCGTCCCGGCAGGGACGGTTTGATTGTAGCCCGGCAGTTCACTGCCGGGAAAAGCAGAAAAACACCGCTACCCGGCGATGAATCCTTGCCATTACCCAAACTTTCGCACGAAACGTGCGGCTTGGATTTCAGCCTGCGAATGCGGGCGGCAGCATAAAGCCCAGGGTGGAGCGCGTCTGCGCGAAACCCTGGGAAGATTGGCGATTCAGCATTAAGCCCGCGGATGCGGGCGACAGACAAATGGATAACCAATGACTAGCTGCCGCCCGCCTTCGCGGGCTACCCGATTCAATGCGATGCTTACCTGGGGTTGCGGCTTCGCCTTCACCCCAGGCTTTACGCTTACGCCCGCGTTCGCGGGCTTCAAAAAGCAAAAGTTTGGGTAATAACAAGGCGATGAATCGCCAGGCTAATTTCAACCGTCCCTATCGGGACGAAGAAGCTGTCAAATGCTTTGCCTAATTTGCCGCCACGTAGCATCAGTCAGCTAACTCTGCCTGGATCATCATTTTTACCACGTCTTTCATTCGATGCTTCGCCTTCCAACCTAACTTCGTTTCAGCTTTGCTGGGGTCTGCTTGTGTGAAAATAATATCTGTGGGCCGTAATAATTCTTTGTCCATCAACACGTACTCTTTCCAGTCCAGATCAAAATACGCGAACGCTGTTTCGACAAATGACTGCAAGCTATTCGATTCCCCTGTCGCGATAATGAAATCGTCTGCCGCTTCCTGTTGCATAATCAACCACATGGCTTCGACGTATTCAGGCGCCCATCCCCAATCCCGCGTGACGGAAAGATTGCCCAACCGCAAATGGCTCGCCTTTCCCTGTGCAATTTGGCAGACAGTAGAGATTATTTTTTTGGTGACAAACCGTTTCGGACGCAAGGAAGATTCGTGATTGAACAAAATCCCTGAGCAGCTATGTAACCCATAAGCTTCACGATAGTTGACCGTTTCCCAAAATGCTGTTGCTTTTGCAACAGCATAGGGACTGCGAGGGCGAAAAGGCGTATTTTCATTGGCAGGTGCCGAACCGGTATCGCCAAAACACTCTCCGGAAGCGGCGTTATAGAATTTGACAGGGCGTTCAGTAAATCTGATCGCTTCAAGCAAATTCAATGTTCCGGTGGCAATACTTTCCAGAGTTTCCACCGGTTGCTGGAAAGATAATCCAACTGATGTTTGACCAGCCAAATTGTAGATTTCATCCGGTTGGATTTTGATCAGGGCCTGCAACACGCTGCGAAAATCAATCAGCGAGACAGATTCCAACGTTACCCGTTCTTTGATCTCCAAGCGTCTGAGGCTGTCAAATTGCATCACCTGCGCGTCACGAGATGAACCAAAGACTTGATAGCCTTTTCCCAGTAACAACTGTGCAAGATAAGCTCCGTCTTGCCCTGAGATGCCACAAATTAGTGCCTTTTTCATTTATTCTTTTTGTGTAACTGCTCAGCCCCAACGGGGCAGGATGTGACAGCCCAGCGCAAGGCGCAGGGAAAGGCGGTAAGAAAGCCCCAAGCCCCAACGGGGCGAAATAATCAGCCGGATTATTTCGCCCCATTGGGGCTTGCTCGAAATTTCGCCCATCACCCGGTGCGATGCACCGGGCTTTCCCGGTTCGCCCCGTTGGGGCAATGGCATTGAATTAACGACAACATTTTTGTAGACAATAACTTATGAAAA
>CAYLJQ010000354.1:0-7278 GCA_964383955.1 uncultured Heliomicrobium sp.
CAGGCAGCTTCGTTGGTTTCCGTGACGGGCGGGAAGTTCATTTCATCGGATGGATTTTTTACCGGGTCGCCTTCCAAACGCAGTTTGGCAATTTGCTCCCAGGCGATGATGTGATTGACCAATTCCCAAATGCTGTGCGCCGATGGAATTGGCCGCGAAGCAGCCTGTTCAGCCGTTATCCCTTCCAGCAATTCTCGCAGGCTTGGTCCATGCCAGGCTTCGCCCTGATAAGCGCGTTTTAGCTGGCTGTTGATTCGGTGAGTTTCAGACATCTTAATTCCTCCTGGTTTGAGAACTCTGTCGTCAGACTCGCCGATTGTACATTTCCCAAATCTTCCTGCAATCAACTCATCTTCGTCCGCTTTTCAGCAAAAATCTGAAAAATCCGTATTCGTTGAACGAGAGTTGATAAGGCTGTTTGCCGATTCGCGGAAACGCGACATCACCGGACATTTCTACCGGAATCAGGCCTTCATATTTGCTTAAATCAAGCTCCACAGGCTGCGCCGAACGCGACAAATTGAAAACGCATAGGACAGTTTCATCCTGATAACTGCGCGTAAAAGCAAAAATCTTGCGATTTTCAGGCTTGATGAATTCCAGCGAGCCCTGACCGAAAACAGGATGCTGACGGCGAAGCTCAATCGCGCGTTGCACCCAGTGCAACAGCGAGGTGGACGTGCGCTTCTGCGATTCGACATTGACAGATTGGTAGCCGTAAACGGAATCCATAATCACCGGAAAATACAATTGCGCGAAATCAGCGCCGGAAAACCCTGCGTTACGATCAGTTGACCACTGCATGGGAGTGCGAACGCCATCGCGGTCCCCCAGATAGATGTTGTCTCCCATACCAATCTCATCGCCGTAATAAAGAAACGGACTGCCCGGCAAACTGAAAAGCAAGCCGTACATCAGTTCGATCCGGCGACGTCCGTTATCCATCATCGGCGCCAGCCGCCGCCGAATGCCGATGTTTACACGCATGCGAGGGTGGTTGGCGTATTCGCGGTAAAGATAGTCGCGCTCTTCGTCCGTCACCATTTCCAGGGTCATTTCGTCGTGATTGCGCAAAAACGTCCCCCATTGGCAGTTATCGGGAATTTCTGGTGTGCGTTCCAGAATTTCGACAATCGGGCGGCGATCTTCCTGGCTAAGCGCCATGTACAGGCGGGGCATGATCGGAAAGTGATAAGCCATGTGACACTCATCGCCGTCGCCAAAAAAATCTATGACGTCTTCGGGCCATTGGTTGGCTTCGGCCAACAACACGCGTCCTGGATAGTGCTTATCAATGTGCGCGCGCAACCGTTTGATAAAGGCGTGCGTTTCCGGCAGGTTTTCGCAATTCGTCCCGTCCCGCTCAAACAGATAAGGCACGGCATCCAGCCGGAATCCATCAACGCCCATATCCATCCAGTACGACAGCACATCCAACATTGCCTGCTGCACTTCAGGATTTTCGTAATTCAGATCGGGTTGATGGCTGAAAAAACGATGCCAATAAAACGCGTTGGCCTGTTCGTCCCATGTCCAGTTGGAACGTTCTGTGTCTGTAAAGATAATGCGCGCGTCCGTGTATTTCTGATTTGTGGCGCTCCACACGTACCAATCGCGTTTCGGCGAATCCGGCGACCGCCGTGATTCCTGAAACCACGGATGCTGATCTGATGTATGGTTGAGCACCAGATCGGCAATGACGCGAATGCCCCGTTTATGCGCCAGGTCCAGAAAGCGTTTGAAGTCTTTGACGGTGCCGTATTCCGGCAGCATTGCCTGATAATCGGAAATGTCATATCCGCCATCGCGCAGCGGCGAAGCGTACATCGGCAACAGCCAGATACAATCAATCCCCAGCCATTCCAGATAGTCCAGCTTTTCAATCAGCCCGCGAAAATCTCCGACCCCGTCTGCATTGGAATCGTAAAAGCCACGCACGTAAATTTCGTAAAAAACCGCATCCTTAAACCACAACAGATTCTCATTCATCTTGCGACGTCGTCTTAACTTCATGCCTTCCCATCCCTCCTTCGGTTTTAGGCAACTTGTTCCAGCAGCGCTACCGGCAGATGAGCAAACACTTCTGCCAACAGCAACGCTCTTTTTCCCTGCTTTTCCCTTATCTGAACAAACTGTCCCGTCAGAACATCCCGGTAGTTTCCGCTTTTCAGCGCCTCCGGGAGCACCACTGCCGTTTCATTCCAGACTTGACCTCCGATTGGCAGTTGCGATGCGTCGCACAGTTGCGTGAAAAATCGCGCCGCCATCGCAATGACGTTTCCCTTTTCTGAAGTGCGCGCAAAAGCAATGACGTGGCGAGCTTTTTCGCCCGCGCTGCGCAATGGCAAATATCCGCCATTCGAAAACAACGCCTGATGTTCGCGACGAAACGCCAGCGCCTGTTTCGTCAGATAAAGCTTGATGCGCCCATCTGCCGGATCACTGAGCATTTCAGAAACAAGTGCAATCGGATTCTTTCCCCGGAACGAGTAAAGAAGCTGTTGCCTGTGCGCATAATCCACTGGCTGCCGATTGTCCGGGTCCACCAGGTGAAAGTCCCAGATTTCTGTTCCCTGATAAAAATCGGGAACGCCCGGAGCGGCAATCTTGAGCAAGGCTTGCGAAAGCGAATTGAACATCCCAGCGCGCGAAACCATCTGCTGGAACTCCACAAAAGACTTCAGGAAATCATTTCCTTCGCCCGGCTCAAGCACGGCTTGAACAAACTGGCGCACTGCCTGTTCATACTCATCATTGGAGCTGATCCAACTGGAATGGAGTTTGGCTTCCCGCAGAGCCTTTATCAGGTACTCTTCGACCCTCTGCACAAAAACCGCGTGGCCCTCTGCATTCATTGCGGAAGGCTGAGCGGTCGATTCAAGCGGCCAAATGCCAATCAGCGTTTGGTAAAACAAGTATTCTTCATTTGCATCCGGAACCAAAAACTCTTCGAGTTGCGTTTTTTTGGCCTGGTTCAGGCTTTGCCAACGCCGAATGGCGCGGTACCAGCGAGTGGGAATTTCAGACAGCACATTAATCCGTGCCCGCACATCTTCGCTGCGCTTGGTATCGTGAGTGGAAGTGGCAGATAAGCTATTTGGCCATTGGCTGGCTCGGCGCTGGTTCACTAGATGAAACGATTCGACGGACACGCCAAATTTTTCCGGATGACCGCCGACTTCATTCAAGGAAACAAGCGGATAGTGTCGATAAAACGCCGTGTCTTCCAATCCTTTTGCCATCACCGGGCCGGTCAATTGCTGAAAGCTGCTGACGAAATGGCGGCGCAAGGCGCGCTCGGCTTCGTCCAAACTGTCCAGATCGTCCAGCAACAGAATCGAGCCAATAAAATCAAAGATTGAAGGACTGGTTGCCGGATTGCGGCGCTTGGCGATGCGAATCGCAGAAAGAATGTAGCCCCGGTCTGCGGCGCTAACCGAGGTTTGATTTTCGCTGATGTAGCTACGATAAACCGGAAAACAGGCGACCAATTCAGCCAGCGCATCTTCCAGACTGTTGAGCGTAAAATCGCGCGAATAGCGATGATGTTCCGAGATTCTATCCAGACGCCGTGCCAGCACGTGCAGCTCGCTGGACATCGCCACGCGCAGGATGAGTTTTTTGCATTCGTACGTCAGATTATTAAACTTCACCGTATTGTCCGTGAAGCGTTCGTATAGCTGCTGGAATGCCAAATCCTTGCGCGTATCCACAAACACTCCGTTCAGGAGATTGAGGAAATCGTAGCCCGTTGTTCCATGCACAGGCCAATCGGCGCTCAAAGGTTCGTTATGCCCCAGAATTTTTTCCACAACCACATAACACGGCTTGCCAACCTCATGCGTCAGAGCAGCCTGTCGGCTGGCGGAATCCAGCCGCCCGCTTTTGCCTGCTTTTGGTTCCCGGCGGGCTTGAGCGAACGCAATCAGACTTGAACGCTGCAAATCTTCAAGATAACGCCCGGGATCGAATAGCCCGTCCACGTGATCTATTCGCAAACCTGTCACCCAGCCTTGCGTCATCAATCGAAAAATCAAATCGTGAACGGCAGCAAATACTGGTGGCGCTTCTACGCGAATGGCTGCCAATTCATTGACGTCGAAAAAGCGGCGGTAATTGATTTCATCGGCAGCGACCCGCCAATAACACAAGCGATACGCTTGATCCGCCAGCAATGCCTCCAGTTGATCGAAGCTTCGCGGTTTTCCCGGAACGCCGTTGAAATCGGCAAGCGTTTCTTTAAGGGTGCTGCGTACAGTACCGCTGGCCGTCACCAATGAAGCCAGACGCCGCTTAATGATTTCTTTGTCCCGCCTACGCTCTTTGATCTTTTCAGGGTGCATTGCAGTCCGCGGCGGCAAATGCCTAAGCGCCGTGATGATGCTTTCCAGTTCCAGAACGTCCGTATGAAGCTCATCAAGCTGATTTTTTAGGCGCGACAGCAGCATCTCTAAAATTTGCGCATACGTGCGCGGAGCGATTGGCAAACGCATTTGGTAATACTGTGCAAAAAAAGCTCCGCGAGAATAGGTGAGCTTGATCTGTTGGCTTTCCAGAGCGCGGCCATATTGATCCCCCAAAACTGGAAGCAATACTTTGTTGCGAAGGTCGAGCTTGGGCGGGTGCCAGTCAATGTCAAAGAAGTCTGAAAATGGCGAACTGGGTCCATTTTCCAGAACATCGTTCCACCAGCGATTGCCTCCCCCGGCAATACACATATGGTTGGGAACCACGTCCATCATCAGTCCCATTTCGCGTTGGCGCAGGCCTTGAGCAAAGGCGATGAACTCTTCTTCAGTTCCGATTTCAGGATTGAGTTTTGAAGGGTCTGTTACATCGTACCCATGTTGGCTGCCCGGTTGTGCCATCAACACCGGCGATGCGTAACAATCGCTGATGCCCAGATCGTACAAATAATCCACAAGAGCGTCTGCCTGCTTAAAGGTGAATTGATTATTGAATTGCAAACGATATGTCGCGCATGGAATGCGTGTGTGAATCTTGGTCAAGTAATCGTTCATAGTGCCGCCTTTATTTGGCATTCTTGGGGACAATTGGACAGGGATTCGCTTAAAAGGAATCACAAGATCGAGGAATTTGGACTGGGGAATTGTTGGCAGTATAGCTCAACACACTGATTCGTTGGAGCCTTCGGCGAAATGAGAAAAAATCGTTCTGCTTTTCTTACCAGATAGGTTCAAAGCTTTTTGTTGCGCAGCGTCTGAATGATCAGCATTCCAACCAAGAACATCGCCAAGGAAGAAATGATTCCGCCCCACAAAACAGCTGGCGCAGTGTACCGCATCACAACGCGATGCGTTCCTTCGGGCAGAATCACGCCGCGCAACAAGTAATTGGTTTGAAAAATACTGGCAGGCTGACCATCAATTGTCGCTTCCCAGCCAGGATGATTGATTTCACTGACCACCAGCACACCGCGTTTGTTGGCCTTGGTTTCAATCGTCAATTGGTTCGGCAGGTAGCTGACAATTTTGGCTTCAGCAATCTCTGTAAACGTTTCCTGCGGAAAGCCAATTTTCACCTTCTCTGGCTTTTCAACCAGCGCCAATTTTCTAGGATTGAAAGGCTGCTGGCTTTCGCCGCGAATCGCGCGCAGAGCTTCTTCTGCGGTAACGACCTGCGCGCGCGGGACGATCCAGGCGCGCGGCAAAACGCGCGGATTTTCATAAATTTGCACGCTGTCGTAATCGTAAACTTTGCGCCAATGCTCCGGCAGCCGTTGAGTCAGCAAGAACGCGACCTCACCAGCAGAATCATAAGCCGTCGCTTTTGAAATCATCAGCACAGCGTGTTTACTGACGTTGACGATTTCAATTCGATCAAGCGACAGCGATTCGCCCACATCAAACCTGGATTGAAACCGATAAATCGGAAAATCACCGCCGGGAACTGTTTCGAAAATCTTTGCCAACGAATGGCGAATCGTTGGTTTCACATCGGCGCGTTCGTGCGCCCATTCGGCGGAGTCGCGCCCGGCTTGCAGCTCTCGTGTTATGACCTGACCTTCGGCGCTGACGAAGTTGATTTGAGCGACAACTTCGCCATCGTTCAAATCGCCTGAATCGGCCAGCGCCGAAACGATGGTCAAGGTGTTCACCTTTGCCGAAGGCGCGGCCAGAACTGTTTTCGCTCCGGCTTTGAGCTCCATTCCGGCTTCGCCAGCCGAAAAGCGCGCGCCATCCTTTTCCACAAAACCTGACGCAGCAGCAGTGAATTCCACCAGAAAGCGCACATTGAGCAAATCCAGCACTTGCCAGTTTGAATTCAGAATTTGCCTGTCCAGCGGCGTGCTAAAATTTGCCGAAGAAAACTGGCCTCCGTTGCCAAATGCTTTGTCATATCGGGCGGGCATCAATGGTTCGTACCCTGAAGCGTCGTGTAATCCTCGGCGGGCTGAAAGATTGTGCGGTTCTGTTCGCGGTAAATCGAACGTGTAACCCGGCGTCAGCGAAGTGTAGATGCGATTTTCTTCGGGCTTGTATTGCTGCAAAAACTTCGTTGGTGCAGAAAGCTGTGTGAAGTAGCTGGCCGGTTTGGCAAAACCGAACCACCAGCGCTGCATCAGGATGTAAGGTTCGACAAAACACGCTGCGGCGATGGTGAAGGCCAAAAGCGCGCTGCGCCAGCGCTGTCCGTGCTGATTACCAAGCCGCAAATTCCACCACGCGCTCAACCATGCCGCCGCCGTAAACGCCGCTTTCCACATCAGCCAAGCCTGTTCTGACAAACCTGTGTGTTGTAGCGACGAGCCAACGATTGGCGGTTTTCCCGTTGCGCGCCACCAACCGTAACCAATTGCCAGAGTGGCAATTACCAACACACCGCCAAACAAAAGCTGGGCGGTTTTGGATTCAACGCCTTTTCTTGACCGCAAGAACTCGGCAATTCGGTCCCAGCCGTAAGCCGCCAGAATCGCCAGCGCGAACGTCCATTCAAAGGCATGCCTGGCCGGAGCGCGAAACAGGTTCAGCAACGGAACGTGATACAGCAAACGGTAAAGCGGCGTGTTGTCTCCAAGCATCAGCACAAAGCCGGCGACGGCCACAACCAGCCAAAACAGCAGCCGGGCTTCGCGGTTCTCACGCCGAAACAACGCGGCGATGGCAATCAGCGCCATCAATGCTGCCAGCCCGACGACAAAAGTTTCTGTTTCCAGGTAGTGATAAAACGGCAAGAGGAAAGATTGGCCAGCTTGGGCCACCGTGAATCCGCCGCTGCTGAACATTTCAAAACTCAATTTGCTGCGAATGCTTTGGC
>CAYLJQ010000355.1:0-7244 GCA_964383955.1 uncultured Heliomicrobium sp.
CGGGTGAACTTTGTAAAACGGATCAAGCGGGTAACAGCCTGAAACCAGACCGTTGCGCGGGCCTGTGGTGCAATCGCTGAAGGTGCGGCAGATGCGTTTGGCTTGCAGCTTGTTTCCGTTAACCACATCAAACGGCAAATCGTGATAGGACAACACCAGCCGCCCAAGCCCAACAAAATCCACCTGCCCGGTGCGAACAAAATACTGGCCTACGTTCGGCAGCCATTCCTGCAGGTACGTGTAGCCTGAACCGACGACGCACATTTGTGGAAAACGCGTTTTCAATTCCGACGTGACTTTGATTTGCCGGGCGACGCCAACCAGCGGGTCTTCGGGCGGCAAATATCCATCCGAAGGCGGAAACAACGCCGGGCGCTGAATGTGCGGGTTGTAGTAAGGGCTGCCCGCCGTCGTGCAAACCAGCCGTATGCCGAGTTCATCCAGCAGTTCGAAAAACTGAAACGTTTCCGCCAGATTGATCGCCAGCGGATTGTCCGCATCACCACCGAAAACGGTTTCGTAGCGGCCTTCAAACTCTTCCGGCACTCCGATCTTACCTCCGCCCATTTTGTAAGGCAGGAAGTCAAAAGCGCTCAGCCGAACGCCGAACTTCAAACTCGGGGCTTCGCGATGAATGGCCGCGACCAGTTCGCGCAAAAAGCGCGTGCGGTTTTCAAAGCTGCCGCCGTACTTTCCGGGCCGCGTCGTGGCGCTTAGGAATTCGTGGCCTAAATAACCGTGGCAATGTTTCAAATCCACAAACGTAAAGCCTGCGTCTTCGGCACGCTTCCCAGCCTTGGCAAAATCGCCGATCAAGTCGTCAATTTCTCCGTCACTGAAAATGGCTTCGTCCGAAGTAATGCCGAACTTTTTATCCAGCAGCGGATGGCGATACAGGATGCGCGGTTCCAGCCTCTTTTTGTCGTTTGGCCGCGCAAACCGGCCTGAATGTGTAAGCTGCAATCCGATCAACAGATCGTCCGTCGTGCCGCATTTTTCCTTGTGAGCATCCACCAAAACCTGCCGCAGCTTTTCCAGTTCCGCCGCAGTTTGATCGCTGGAAATCAATTGATTTGGATTCGCTCGGCCATCGTTGCGAACGGCGACAGCTTCGCCGCCCCAGATCAACTTGGCTCCACTTTCACCGAAATGCTTCCAGCGGCGAATGGTCAAATCGGATGGGCGACCGTCCGGCGTTCCATCCCAGCCTTCCATCGGCAGAATCGAAAACCGATTGCCGATGGTGAAATCATCAAGTTGATACGGCTGCCCAAGCGGTGAACCGGCACCCGATTGCATTTCACGGTCGAAGGGCAATTCAACGCCCAGTGAAGTGAGGTAGTTTGCGAAATCGTCAGCGGTTTTCAGCGCGGCGACGCGGCGATAGGATTTTGTGGTGTCGGTCATTTTCAGGTTTCAGGGGACAGGTTTTAGGTTGCAGGTGTCGGGTTCGGATTGCAGCGAAGTTCAATGGTGTTGCCGTCGGGATCACGTATGAACAATTGTGGATTGCCTGCGCGTCCGCTGCCGTAATTGACTGAAATACCGAGTTCGCGCAATTGACGTTCGGTTTCTGCCGGGTCAGGAACGTTCAGCGCAATGTGGCGGTCGTGGCGCGGCGGGTCAGCATGCGTAGGCATTTCGGCAACGCTCATCAAATGCAATTGATGCCCATTGTTCAGATCGTACCAGCGACCGGGAAAGCCCAGTTCCGGACGCGGCAGCTTGCTTAACCCCAAAATGTTTTCGTAAAAGTCTGCGGCGCGTTCGATGTCCGTGACCAGAAATCCGGCGTGGTGAAAGCCGTTGATTGTGATCGGCATTTCGGTCTCCTATGATTGGTGTTGCGGAACGGCAAGACTAGCTTGCCCGGCGAACTTCGGGCAAGCGCAAACTCAAATCTTTTTGGAGTGCGACGCCTTCGGCGTAGCCTTGGAAGTCGTCTGATGATTACCCGATTTCCGGCCAGGCCGGTGATTGTCGAAAGACTTCCAAAGCTGTGCCAAAGGCCCAGCACTCCAAAGCCTTAGTCGGAGAAAACAATGAACGAAATCGGTTTTGGCATAGTCGGTGGAGGAATGATCGGCGCGGTTCAGGCTGCGGCGATTGAGCAAATCAGCGGCGCAAAGTTATTGGCCGTTTGCGGGCGCGATGAAAACAAGGCGGCTGAATTTGCCGCAAAATTTGGCTGCGCAAGTTACACCGATTATGACAAATTTTTGCAGCATCCGGGGTTGCAGATCGTCAACATCTGCACGCCGAGCGGCACGCATGCTGAGCTTGGCATTCGCGCCGCCGAAGCCGGAAAGCACGTGCTGGTCGAAAAACCGATTGAAATCAATTTGGAGCGAGCCGATGCTTTGATTGCAGCTTGTGACAAGGCAGGAGTCAAACTCGGGGTAATTTTTCAGTCGCGGTTTCTGCCCGCGGTTCAGCGCATCAAACGAGCGATTGACGAAGGCCGTCTTGGCAAACTAATGCTTGGCGATGCGCTGGTGAAGTGGTATCGCGCGCCGGAGTATTACGCTCCGGGTTCGTGGCGCGGCACGCTCAAAATGGATGGTGGCGGCGCGCTGATCAACCAGGCGATTCACACAATTGATTTGTTGTGCTGGATGATGGGGCCTGCCGAATCGGCGTTTGCGATGAAAGCCGCTCTGCGTTATCCGCACATCGAAGCTGAAGATACGCTGGTAGGCACGGTGAAATTTCAGAACGGCGCGCTTAGTGTCGTGCAAGCGGCGACTTCGGCCAAACCGGGATTCAAACGAAGGCTGGAGATTTCCGGCGAACGCGGTTCGATCATTTTGGACGGCGACGCGATCAGCGTGTGGGCAATTGACGGCGAAGATTCAAACCTTGGCGAAGCCGAACAGTTGACGGACGGTTCAGCGAATCCGGCGGCCATTTCCAACGAAGGCCATCGCCGCCAGATTGAAGACATGATGCACGCCGTCATCGAAAACCGCGCACCGATGATTGACGGGCGCGAAGGCCGCAAGTCGCTGGAACTGGTTGTCGCGCTTTATGAGGCGGCAAACGAAGGCAAGCCGGTAAAACTCTGATGCGTTGGACGAGCTTCTGACCGCACGCTAGAATTCAGATCTCTGGTTCTCATTCCAATTTTATCGGGAAAACTTTATGACTACCGCAGCAACTGCCGCCCCTCTTAACAATCTGCTTGAACGAATTGCCAGGCGCGAACATCTGGCGCACGACGAATGGAAGCGTGTGATTACTGATGCTTCAACAGAAGAGTTGCAGCATCTGGCCGACAACCTGCGCCGTGAATTTCACCCGGACGACGTAGTGACTTACGTCGTAGATCGCAATATCAATTACTCGAACGTCTGTTTTTCTGTTTGTAACTTCTGCGCGTTTTATCGCAAGCCGGGCGACGCAGAAGGTTATGTGCTGAGTTACGAAGAGATGTATGAAAAGGTCGAAGAGATGATCGCAGTCGGCGGCAGCGGCGTGTTGATGCAAGGCGGATTGCATCCTGATCTGCCGCTGGAGTGGTACACAAAACTGCTAAGCGAATTGAAAAACCGTTACGGGATTCACTTGCACTGTTTTTCGCCGACCGAGGTTTACGGAATGGCCAAGACCTTCGGGATGAGTTACACCGACGTGATCAAGGCCCTGATGGACGCAGGCTTGGACAGCATTCCCGGTGGCGGCGGAGAAATTCTGGTGGATGAAATCCGCCGCAAACGCCGCACCGAATGCAACAGCCAGGAATGGTTGGATGCAATGGAAGCCGCGCATCAACTGGGGCTAAAAACCACCGGAACAATGATGATTGGTTACGGCGAAACAATTGATCAACGCATTCAGCATCTGGAAAAGCTTTACCAGTTGCAGCAACGGTCGCTGGCCGCAGGCAAACCCGGATTCGTGTCGTTCATTCCCTGGACGTTCCAGCCGGATAACACTCCCATCGGCAAGATCATTCCCGACCGCATGCCCGCCGAGGATTATTTGCGCTGGCTGGCGCTGTCGCGCCTGTATCTAAACAACATTCCGAACGTGCAGGTTTCGTGGTTGACGGTTGGGCTGGCTGATGGGCGTCGCGGATTGCATTTCGGAGCCAATGACATCGGATCGACGATGATCGAAGAAAACGTAATTTCAAAAGCCGGAGCAAACCACAAGGCAACTGAAGACATGCTGGTCAATGTGGTTCGAGAAGAAGGTTTCACGCCTGTAAAACGAAAAGCTGATTACACACGACTCCTAAACTAATCGCCCAAATGCCAAACAGCGCGTTTAATGAGAAAAGCTCACCGAACGCGCTGTTTTGGTTCTGACTGAAAACGCGGTTACTTTTTCTTCTCAAACTTGTTGGCTTTGATGTCCGGATTGATTTTGATCTTGGTCAGCTTCCATTCTTCCTGTGGTTGATTGTTCGCAGCGCGAACAATCTGATGCGGCATCCAGACATTTCCTTCCTGCCTGTAATCCCCCAGATAAATCTGATAATCCAGGATCTTTGGCTCATCATCCCCTTCCCCGACAATCGTCGCGCCTTGCGCTCGCGGTTGGCGCGCAGCCAACCCGCGATACACCACCATTCTGGGACGATGCGTGTTTTGGTCCACCATCAACCAGGCTACAAAATCGTCCTTTCCTGTGACGCGAATAACGTCAACTTTGCCTTCTTTCGCCTCAAGCTCGCGGTCGTACGTGTATTCGAACGAAGCGCCGGAAGCAGCGCCCATTAAGATCATTACCAGATAACGCGAATAATCTTCTTTGATTTGTTTTTGAACCTCAGGAGAAGCTTCGCCAACAACTCCGCTGTTGGCATTTCCGCCGCTGCCAGGTCCTCCGAAGCCTCCGCCGCCGCCACGACCGCCGCCACGGCCGCCTCCGCCTCCCAACCCGCCTGCGCCACCGCCGCCGCCGATGCTGGCTGGTCCGCTTCCGCCGCCTGCTGCTCCGCCTCCTCCTGCTCCGCCGCCTCCAAATCCACCGCCGGGCTCACCGCCTCCACTCACCATAGCGGCTTCCCGTTTCGTATCTCGCCATGCTAAAGCGCCGTTTGCCGTATCAACGCGGATCAGCCACATTTGGCCCATATTGGTTTTGATGGTTCGCTGATATTTGTCCGGCAGCAATATCTCAATCTTGAGTTCCCCTTTGACTTCTCGCCCGCTGATCAAAGCGCGAAACTCGCCATTGATCGCCATACTTTTTACCGCTGCCAAATTAGCCTCTCCGCCCAAGGCCTCACGAGTCTGCTTCAATACAGTCTCAGCTTTAGCCTTGTTTGCGGCGTCCGCATTCGCGCTGGCCGATTGCCCTTTTGCAAGAGGCAGAAAACAAAACAGCATCGCCAGAACCAGCGATGCCGTTTGAATCATTTGGAGAGTTTTCGAAGAAAAATCAGGCCGTAGAGATCTCATCTGGCTCCATCTGCTTTTTCGCGTTCGCGCATTTGCGCGTCGCGGCGAGCATTGTTTTCATCGTACTTTTTCTGTTGATCCGCTGTCAGGATTGCGCGAATCCGTTCACGCGATTTTTCACGCGATTCTTTCATGCCGGGACATTCATTGATCCGGCTTGGAGGAAACTCTTTGCGCATATCTGCAAAGATGGTTCGGACAGCAGTAGTTTGCTCTTCTGTCAGATTTAAATCGCTCTTTAACCTCTCTACCATCCATCCTGGACCGCGTTCGCCACCGTGCTTGACAGAGAGAGCGTTCTGGCCTTTCAAGAACCAGAACCGATCCACTGAAGCGCCCGTAACTCCGCCGAGCAGAAAAACAACCAGCATCAAGATCCAGGCTTGTGTTTTTACTTTGCCAATTGCATTCATTTCTTCACTCCTGACTGTTGATTCCCTTGATAGGAGTGCAGCCCAATCAACGAAGCTTCAACAGCCTCTTCGTCATCTTGCAAAAACATCGGCAACCCGGCGAGTGCAGTTTGCTGCTCCGCTAAGGATCCGCCGTTTTCCATCGGCTTGGTTCCCCAGGAATACAAATACAGGGACGAAACCAGCGCAACAATTGCCAGCAACGCAAATACCGGAATCGCCTGGCGAACCTGCGCCATCAATGCAAACCAGGAATTGTTTTCCTCATTCATACGACGCTGCTCAGCTTCGATCCGCGCACGAATGCGCCGGAACAGAAACGGCGATTCGGCAGCCGTATTAATTTCGTTGTCGCTTGCTTCCAGTGCGCGAAACAGCTCATCGCTCAACCGGTCAAGCTTGTCATCATCAATCTGCTTTTTAATGCCCCACATATTTCACTCCTTACACGCTCGCGTTTCACACGAATTTTCTCAACACGCGCCTTAACCCTTGCTGTGCGCGGTGTGAACGCATTTTTACTTTTGCGGATGTCCAGCCAGTCAATTCTGCAATTTCGGCTATGGAAAGCTCTTCTTGTTTTAACAGCATCAGCACAAGCCTGTCTTCCGGTTTCAGCCTGGATAAAAGCTTGGCTGAAAGATCACGTGAAATTGCGGCTCCCTCGACGTTGCTGCCTGCGCTGATGTCGCGCAACCGTTCAATCAGAAAGTCTTCTTCGTCCTGACTTAAATCGCCCAGACGACTTTCCCCTCGCTTTTTGATCCGGCGCAATTCGTCATAACAGACGTGAACTGTAATCCTGGCAAGCCAGGAAACAAAGGATTTTTCATGCCCGCCCTGATAATTGCCAAGCGCCAGATAGGCTTTCACAAAACTGTCTTGGATGATTTCTTCGACTTGTTCGCGCCGGGTGAAAAACCTGTACCCCAGCCGCGACACCAAGCCGCTGTGTCGTTTGAACAACTGAGCAAACGCCGCTTCATCGCCAGTGCGAGCAGCAGCAACCAATTCGTCGTCAGTCTTTTCTCGAACCTGTGTCCGCGGAGTTTCAGGCACCTCAGGTTCTGCGTATTCAGCCATTCGAATCATTCAGTTGATCTTCCGGTTGATCCTTCCAAATTCGTTCTTAAAGCTGCTGTGTCAGAAAGCAAAATCATTCTTTCCACAGGTATAAGTCGGAAAAATCAACACGACGGTTACAAAATTCTGGCCCCGGGGTGAACGAAGTGCGCCGGAACCTTCTGTTTACGGGTCATCTTACAATCACTTGAAGCGTAGCAACAGGCCAAAGCAGATAGAATTGACGAATCGGCGGACGGTCAGTATCGTTGCGTTTGGCCTGTACCCGCTGCCAGTGAACCGAGCGGGAAACCGACATACTTTGTGAGGTGAAGATGCTGCCCCTAGGCGTTTTTCCAGT
>CAYLJQ010000356.1:0-7241 GCA_964383955.1 uncultured Heliomicrobium sp.
AGGTCGTATGGGTTAAAGGCGCGCACCCATTTCAACACTTCTTCATCGTGCTCGTTAAGCAGGTGTTTGTAAGCGCCTTCGCGATGAACTGGATAGCAGGAATGATAGCGAAGCATCCACAAGGCTTCGTTCGGCAAATAATCCTTGGTCACCAGATACAGATATTCGTCGTGCCCCCAGGACAAATGCACGTTGTCTAGCCCGCAACCGGCTTCGTAAATTCCATTGGGAGTTTGGTATTTCGAATTGTGGAAATCCGGGTTTTCGGCAAAAAGCTCTGAATAAACGATCTTGTCTGAATACGCGCAGCCGACCGGGAAGGTATCGCCGACGACAGCCCATTGCGGTTCGCCGGAAAGGTAAAGCACCTTGCCCAAGTCGTGAATCAACCCAGCCAGAATGAACCAGCGCGGATGGCCGTCTTGTCGAATAGCTTCGGCGGTTTGCAGCGCGTGAATGATTTGTGGCAACGCCAGATCAGGATCGCTGTCATCCACAAAGCTGTCCATTTTTTCCAGCGCCTCCCAAATGCCCATTTGCATTTTGTCCAGCTTGGAATAATTCGCCTTTTTGGCCAGCACAAAATCCAGCGTCTGGTTAACGTGGTTCTCTCTGTAAAGCTCTTTGACACAATCGCGCGCTTCGGCTTCGTAGTTTCTGAATTTATCGGTATCGCTGATGCCGCTCAAAAACGCAGACGGGGCATCAGCCGGAATGATGTTTGGATGTATGGCTTTCGACATTTCTTTTTACTCCTTAGGAATTGATGTTTGGCGGAGCACTATGATCAGGTTCGCGAAACGTGAAAATCATACTACAAGGTTCGGTAAATTACTTTGCCGTCAAACACCGTCAGGACAACTTTGGTTTCGTGAATGCGCATCGGGTCGATTTTGAACAGGTCTTGCGAAAATACGACGATGTCCGCCATTTGTCCCGGAGCGATGCGGCCTTTAATTCCCTCTTCAAACGATGAAAAAGCTCCGGCTTGCGTGTATGCGCGCAATGCGTCGGCGACGCTGATGCGTTGTTGCGGAACCCAGCCTTTTGGCGGTTGTCCGTCAATCGTCCGGCGGTTGACGGCGCTGTGAAGGCCGCGAATCGGGTCCAGGCTGATCGAAGCCGGCCAGTCGCTGCTGTACACCAGGCGCGCACCGGCTTTCAGCAAAGACTGCCAGGCAAAGGCGTATGGCAAACGTTCGGTTCCGACGGCTTTTGCCCAGACTTCCGCGGTGCCCGGATCGGCGTGAATTGGTTCCATCGAAGCCATGGTGTTCAGTTTCGCAAAACGCGGAATGTCTTCCGGCGAAACGGTTTCGATGTGTTCAATGCGATGGCGATTGAAACCTCGATTGTTGGCTTTCAGCGCTGCGTCATAGGCGTTCAAGGCTTCGCGGACGGCTCGGTCGCCAATGGCGTGGGTGTAAATTTGGAAGCCCAGCTTGTCCAGTTTCACCACACGATCGCGGAAGATGTCCGGCGGCATCGTGGTTTCTCCGAAGGGATTGCCGGATTCCGCAGGCAAATCGGCGTACCGTTCGATCATCGCCGCCGTGTGCGATTCAATGACGCCGTCCAGCATGAATTTGACCGACGCTGCGCGAAGCATCGGGTTCAAATCGTATTTGTTTTTCAGCTCAATAAATTTTTTGATCTGGTCGTCCGTCGTTCTTTCGCCGACCGAAAATGCCATTGAAGACCGCGAAGTCAGTTCATTGCGTTGCAGCAACTCTTCGTAAAGCGAAAATTCGTCTGCCGAACCGCTGGCGTTTTGCAGGCTGGTAATCCCCAGCGAAGCGGCCAGTTTCAGGCCTTGTCGCAAAGCGTTAAGTTGTTCTTCGCGCGTGGGTTCTGGCAACAAACGCCTAATCAGGCTTTGCGCGCCTTCCTTCAGCGCGCCGGTCGCCTCGCCCGTGGCATTGCGGACAATTTCGCCATAGCCAGTAAATTTGGTTTCGTTGGTGATTCCCGCCACTTCCAACGCTTTGGAATTCACCCAGGCGCTGTGACCGTCGTAAGCGCTCAGAAAAACCGGACGATCTTTGATGATCGCATCCAGATAAATTTTCGTCGGCAAACCGCCGGGAAACGGGGTGTATTCCCAACCGCGTCCCGTAATCCATTTCAGGTCAGGATTTTTTTTGGCGTATGCGGCGATGCGTTCGACCATTTCGGCGACCGTTTTGGCTCCGGTCAGATCAACCTGGTTCAATCCCATTGACCCGCCCAGAAAATGAATGTGCGCGTCATTGAATCCAGGAGAAGCCAGTCGTCCGCCAAGGTCAATGACCTGGGTTTGTTCACCGGCGAACTGTTTGATTTCGATGGTAGTTCCAACGCGAATGATTTGATTGCCGCGAATGGCGATGGCTTCGGCTACAGAATTCGCGTCACCACCCAGCCAGATTCGGCCATTCGTTAAAATCAGGTCGGCAGGTACTGCCTGGGAAGTTTGCGCGGATGTGGAAGCGGTAACGGAATATAACCAGACAGCGATCAGGAACAATCGGAGCACAAGTTTCATAATTTGATCCTTCAGGAAATTTGCCAGGAAATTTGCGGCGGGATTTTTCAATGGTTTGGCAGAGATTGCAACTTCTGCCGCATTTACGCCTTTTTCCGGTGCAAACATTCATGCAACTGATGGGGGCTAAACACCGTCTTCAGTTTCGGTTACACTTTGTTCGCAGATCGGGTTTATCGTTTCCGCTTCCTGACCGATGAAAGTGCCCGACTATTGCAATTAACCTTAATTCCGAAAACGTTTTATGCAAAAACTGGCAGAAATTTGTATCCAGCGCCCTGTCTTTGCGGCAATGATTATCCTTTCCCTGGTAGTCGTCGGCGGATCGAGTTACTTCAAACTCGGTGTTGACCGATTTCCAGCCGTAGACATTCCAACCGTAACTGTAAGAGCCAGCCTTCCCGGCGCTTCGCCTGAAGAAGCGGAAGCCGTACTGGCCCAAACTTTGGAAGAAGCCGTCAACACCGTCGAAGGCATTGAACAGTTACGTTCTGTTTCCAGCCAGGGCCGGTCGTTTGTTATGGCAACGTTCAACTTGAACCGCGACATTGATGACGCCGCCCAGGATATTCGCGACCGCGTTCAAGGTGTGACGCGCCTGTTCCCTCCCGGAACCGATCCGCCAATCGTTCAAAAATTCGACAACGAACGCCAGGGCATCATGACCATCTCTCTGTCGTCGAATCGTTCGATTCGCGAACTGTCGGAGCTGGCGGAAAATGTCGTCAAGAAACAGCTTGAGCGGTCAAACGGCGTTGGCGAAATCAGCGTTCAGGGCGGGACAACCCGTTCCATCAACATTTGGGCAGATGCGGATCGCCTGTCGGCGTATCGCATTCCGATCACGCGCGTTCGTGAAGCCATCGTTCGCCAGAATTCGGATGTTCCTGGCGGAAACGTTGACGCAGGCCGCCGCGAACTGACACTGCGCACAATGGGACGCGTGATTGACCCCACGGATTTCAATGATCTGGTGGTGGCTACCATTGACAACTCTCCGGTGCGCATCCGCGACATTGGCTACGCGGAAGACGGCACCAAAGAATCCCGTTCGGCGTCGCGACTGACAGACCTGACAACAGTCGGGAACGATCCAAAAGCGCGCGCTGAAGTGAAAGCCGTCCCGTCTGTGACGCTGGAAGTTCGCCGCCAAACCGGCGCGAACACCATGGCCGTCATCGAAGACGTCAAAAAGAATATGAAAAGCGTCGAGGCGCAATTGCCGCCTGACGTAAAACTGGTTGTCATCAACGACCAGTCGCGCTACATCAAAAATGCGCTGGGCGAAATCAACGTCCACCTGGTGTTGGGCAGTTTGCTGGCCTGTCTGGTTGTGCTGCTGTTTATGCGTTCGTGGCAGGCAACCATCATCGCCGGCATCGCCATTCCCGCATCGGTGATTTCGACCTTCGGCATGATGAAGGCGCTGGATTTCACGCTGAACAGCGTGACGATGCTGGCACTTGTGTTGATGGTCGGCGTCGTGATTGACGACGCCATCGTGGTGCTGGAAAACATCTTCCGATTTGTCGAAGAAAAGAAGATGAACCCCAAGGAGGCCGCGAAGGAGGCGACCAAAGAAATTGGTCTGGCGGTTTTGGCGACAACCTTGTCGCTGGTGGTGATCTTCCTGCCGATTTCGTTTATGTCTTCGATTTCAGGCCGGTTTCTGTATCAGTTCGGCATCACGGCGGCAGTGGCGATTATGGTTTCGCTGCTGGTTTCTTTTACGCTGACACCGACGATGAGCGCCCGCCTGATCAGCGCCAACGATGTACACCACCACGAAGACCTGGCCGGATCGCGCAAAGGGTTTTACCGGTACATTGATAGTTCTTACACGTGGATGTTGAAGTTTGTGTTGCGGCATCGCTTTATTGTCTGGGCGTTTGCCTTTGTCGTGATGGCTTCATCCGTGCCGCTGTACGGATTGATCAAGCAGGATTTTATTCCCAGCAACGTTGACGAAGCTGAATTCGGCGTCAACCTGTCCGCCCCGGAAGGAACCAGTTTGACCGCAATGAACGAAGCGCTGCTGGCGGTTGAAAGCGAACTGAAACAGATGCCGGAAGTTCGCATGATGCTGGCGCAAGCGGGCAGTTCGTTTATGGGATCGCTCAACAACGCTGACATTTATTTGCGCATCCCGCCGCACGAAGAGCGCACGATCAACCTGCACAAATTCTGGGAAGGATTGAAACGCGGTGAACCGCTGGCGGTGTTTCGTGACAACTATTCTGCCCGCGATGTTCAACAGAAAGTTCGCGCGCGATTGCGCAAGTTCACACACCTGCGTCCGGCGGTTCGCAATCCGCAAACTATCAATTTGGGCGGCGGCGGTTTCAACGATCTGGACTTTGCGTTGCGCGGTCCAGACCTGAACGAACTGGTCAAATACGCCAACAAATTGCGCGAACGCGCGCCGGAACTGGGCTTGGTGGACGCTGACGTCACTTTGAAAGTGGATAAGCCGGAATTGCGTGTGAAAATTGACCGCGCGCGTGCCGCCGATCTGGGCGTGGATTCCACGGACATTGCCACCGCCATGCGCATTATGGTCGGCGGCGATGAACGGGTTTCGCGGTTCCATGACGAACGGATGAACGAAGATTACGACGTTGCGGTCCGATTGAAACAAGGCGACCGTAACGATGCCGAAACCATCTCCCGGCTGTTTGTTCCATCGGCGCGCGGCGGATTGGTCAGCATGGAAAATGTGGTCAAACTGGAAGCTTCGGATACATCATCCAGAATTGACCGACTGGATCGCCAGCGACAGGTTTCGTTGCGCGCCAACATCGCACCGGGATATGCGCTGGCAGACCGCATCGCGGCGCTGCGCGAAGAAGTCACCAAGCTGAACATGCCCGCCGGATACAACACGACGGTTTCGGGAAAAGGCCGCGAACTTGAACGCACCTTCTATGAATTCATTCTCGCCTTCCTGCTTTCGATTGCGTTTATGTACATGATTCTGGCTTCGCAATTTGAAAGCGTCATTCACCCGATCACCATTCTGTTGAGCTTGCCGCTGGCAGTTCCCTTTGCCCTGCTTTCGTTGTGGGCAATGAACGACACGCTGAACCTGTATTCGGCGCTGGGAATTCTGGTGCTGTTCGGCGTGGTCAAGAAAAACTCCATCTTGCAAATTGACCACATGAACGGATTGCGGGCCAAAGGAATGGAGCGTTATGAGGCCATCATTCAAGCCAACCGTGACCGTCTGCGCCCGATTCTGATGACCACACTGGCATTGGTTGCCGGTATGTTGCCGTTGGCTGTCGGCACAGGGCCTGGCGCGGAAGAACGCCGCTCCATCGCCATCGTCGTTATCGGCGGGCAGAGTTTGTCACTGCTGTTGACCTTGTTGATGACACCGGTCGCCTATTTGATCTTTGACGATTTTGCGATCTGGTTCGGAAAACGATTCAAACGAACCGTGAAACCATCCGGAAAAACAGCCGATGCGGTTAGCTCAATTCCGGCGAGCGAAGTCCCGACTTCCAGAACGGCGCATTCCGAAGCGAGCGGCGATTAACATTCGGTGCGGTACAGAGAGCGGTAGCGACCTTGTAGCACTGCATCGTCATACAAATAGCGCAACCTTCACGGGTTGCGCTATTTTTTTGGCTCATTCCTTTGTAGATTGTCCAGGCTAAGACATAAAACTTGTAGACAGGATTTACGGAGTTCTACAGGATGAATCCTGATCAATCGTGTAAATCCTGTCAAAATTATCTGCCTTTCTTGGTTGTGCTTTCGATTCAGACTTTTCCGAGGCTTCGCGATGAAAAAACTTTTCTGGCTTTTGTTGATGCTACTCGTGGCCGCGACCGCACAGGCGCAAGTCGCGCAGCCGTACATCACGACGACTTCGCCGATGGGCGGCAAACGAGGTTCGACCGTAACGTTCACAGTGGACGGTTATAACCTGACCAACGCCAGCGAAGTTCTGTGGAGCCGTCCCGGCATCACGTCCAGAATTACGCTCAATGCCGAACTGGCGCGCGAACCCCATGCGCGATCCAGCCCGACAGCGACCTTAATCGTGGACAAATCCACCAAACACCGGCTGACCATCGAAGCCAAAATTTCCGCCGAAGCAATTCCCGGCGTTTACAACTTCCGCATTCAAACGCCGCTGGGCACAACCAACAGCCGGCAAATCATTGTCGGCACGTTGCCGGAAATTCAAGAAACTGAAGCTTCAGAATCCATCGAAGCGCAATCTATCAATTTGCCCGCAACCGTCATCGGCGACTTGCAACGTCGCGGAGACACAGACCAATTCAAGTTCACCGCCAAAGCCGGACAAACGATTGTTTTTGAAGTTGTGGCTTCGATGCTGAATTCGCGACTCGATTCCGTGCTGACGCTGCTGGACGACAAAGGCACTAAACTGGCTTCAAACAACGACAACGGCCCAAGCCGCGATTCCCTGCTCGGCCACACCTTCAAAGAAAGCGGCAACTACATCATTCGCATCAGCGATTTGGAACGCCAAGGCCAAGCAGGCGCTTATGGCTATCGGCTGAACATTGGCGAACTGGCCTACGTCACGCACCTTTTCCCGCTCGGCGTCAAAGCCGATTCGCGCACCGAAGTCGCCGCTTATGGCTTCAATCTTCCTGACAAAAAAGCGATGGTGATCCCGGAAAAGAAAACTGCCTGGAACGATTCGGCTACGGTGGTGATGGGTTCAGACAAAGGCGAATCG
>CAYLJQ010000357.1:0-7202 GCA_964383955.1 uncultured Heliomicrobium sp.
CACGTCCGGTGGTGTGGGAGGACGGGAGCCGTGAGGCTCCCTCCTACCCGATTTTCGCACCGAACAGAAAATTGCCTTTACTCCGAATTTGGAAAGATGTAGATTCCGCCTGCAGTCATAAACAATCCGCCAAGCCGTTTCCATCAATCAGCCTTAAGCCTTTTTGAAGACTCTTTTGCGGGAAATCGCTTATCTATGCTGTCAAACCGGTAATTTTTTACGACCAAATCATCGGACTTTTGAGCAATCGCCATTTGTCCACTGATGACTTCCAGGGAGAACTCATTCCATGATCTCTTTACTCAGGAATCGAACCTGCCCGAAATCTTTCCCGCGTCAGTCGGTTTTCATTTTTTCCGTAATCGCGCTTTGCTGGCTTGCGCTGGCAATTTCTGCACAAGACCGAAAACAACCTTCCGCCGCCCCAGAAAAGAGTCCGATTCTAGGCGAAGTCAACGGCAGAGAAATTGCCGCTGAAGAAATTGAAAGCGTGCTAGCAGTGCAATTGGCGCAGCTTGAAGAGCAAGCTTATCAACTCAAACGCCAACAACTCGACGTGCTGATTTCCGAAAGACTGCTCAAGCAGGAAGCCGAACGGCGAGCGATGTCTTTACAGGCGTTGATTGATTTGGAAGTCACAGCCAAAGCCGGGACAGTGAACGACAAGGACATAGAAGGTTTTTACCAGGCCAATCAATCCCAGATTGGCGGCCAGCTTGAAGCCAATTTGAAGGAACGAATCAGGAGTTACTTACAAAATCAGCGGATCAATGCCCGACGCGACGAATATATCCAGTCTCTTCGCGCTAAGGCAAAGATCGCCATCTATTTGCCGCTGCCAGGGGTTCGCATCAAAACCGGAATCGAAGGCGCGCCGTTCAAAGGTTCGGCGGACGCTCCGGTGACCATCATAGAGTTTTCGGATTTTCATTGCCCGTTTTGCAGCAAGGCTCAATCAACGCTGGCACAGGTGCTGGCGCGATACGGCGACAAGGTAAAACTGGTTTATCGCCATTACCCGATTGATCAGCTTCACCCGCAGGCACGCCGCGCCGCTGAAGCCGCTGCCTGCGCCAATGAGCAGGGAAAATTCTGGCCATATCACGACAAGCTTTATGCTGCCGGGGCCGACGCCAGTCCCGACAAATTGAAATCGCTGGCGCAACTGGCAGGCTTGGATCTTCAGTCGTTCGATCAATGCCTGTCGGGCGGCAAGCATCGCCAGGCAATTCAAAAAGATATTGATGAAGCGATGCGATTGGGAATCAACGGAACGCCTGCATTCATCATCAATGGCCGTTGGCTTTCCGGCGCTCATCCGCTGGAAACCTTCGTTCGAGTGATCGAAGAAGAACTAGCTCTGTCAACAAACGGCTCAACCAAAAATCTTCAAACCAGCCAAACCAAACCTTCTCGCTGATAGAAGGTAAAACCTGCCTTTGCGCCGCCTCTCAAGTCGGCAGCGCATTTTCCAAAGGAGAATCCGTATGCGAAATTTACGAACTCTGACGATGGCAATGGCAATTGCGACATTGATCGTCATCGGCGCAATTTCGGTTGCAGCCCAAGACCGTCAGGCTCAGCAATTCACCCGAAGCCTGGGGCTTGAAGCCAAAGGCTTCAAGCTGAATTTTCCTGACACCTGGCGACAAGTCGAAATTGCTGATCCAACTGCCCGCGAGCTTCACAAACAAGTGACGATTGAAAAGATTGGACTTCCCAACGAAGCGGCAACTCAGACTTCGGCACTGGCAAAAATTACCATCAACGTAGAGCCTCGGCTAAATCACGAAGATGCGGTTCAGCGATTGAAACAAATCGAAGCGGAGTATTCTGGCAAAGCCGTTTACCTGAACATCGGCGGCTGGCCTGCCTATCAACGGCGCGCACAGATTCCGCTGGCTCGGCGAAGCCGCGCGGCCACTCAGCCAATTGAAATGTACACCAGCATCACCACTGCGATTGCGGCGGATGATCGCCTGATTCGCATCGAGGCATTTCTGCCGCCTGGCGTTGGCGAAGAGCTGATCGCAGAAACCGAAGCAATTGGCCGCACTTCGAACTTTGCCGAAACAGCCGACGCCCGTCAGGTTGAACGAGAAATCCAAATCTTGCGGGCAAGCCCGTCTTTGCGCTCAAAGCCTTTTGTCCCGCAACCCGGCGGAGGAGGCACAGGCAGCGCGGAAATAAAAGATTCGCCAAGCTCAAAGGCTGCAGCAACCAAACCCAAAGGCGCAAAAAAGCCTTCAACTCAAAAATCAAAATCGCCAGTTTCTCCCAAACCAAAAAACCTGACCGCCAAATCGGAAGCCTTGCCTGTCGAGAGCAAGCAGGACCAAGAGGAAATCAGCAAAACGGGATTCAACCGTTTTGTTCACGCAGGAAACGGCGAACTTGAAATCGCTGCTTCCAACGACGGGCGCAACATTGTCATCGCTGCCAACAGCGGTTTTTCCAATTCGACAGACGGTGGCCAGACCTTCACGTTTCGAGGCGGCACGCCGGGGCCAAATGGCAGCGTGAACGGTGACCCTTCGTTGGGAGTCGGAGCCAGCGGAGCTTTCTATTACGGCTTCATCGGCTATCCCAACGGAACGCCGGAATGGAACAACGAAACCGGCTGTTCGACCGGCATCAGCGTTTCTACGAATGGTGGAACCGGGTTTACCTGGCGCAGCAATGCGACATTGTGTCCGCAAAGCGGTGCGGGAGTCTGTTTTCCAGACCAGGAACACATCACTGCGGATCGTTTCAATGCCTCACCTGCAAGTATGGGCGGCGGAGATCAGGTGTATTCGGCCTGGCGAAACTTTACGTCTGCATCCGGTACGCCGACTTGCGACAATATCGGTTCCGGGTTCGTTCAGACCATGCTGACCTGTTCCGCAAACGGCGGAAATGTCGGCACCTGGACGGTAGTCAGAAATTTGAGTGGTGATTTTCCGCGCGTCTCCGTTGGGCGTGACGGCTTTGTCTATGCCGTGACACGCAGCGGCGGGAACATTCTGGTATACAAATTCAGTTCGTGCAGCGACGGCCTGACGTTGCAGGCTGGATTTCCGCAAACTGCGGCGGCACCTTCTGACGTGGTTTGCCCTGTTCCGGGACTGGATCGCTGCAACGATGGCAACAGCCTTTCCAGCCACACCATTGCAGTTGACGACCGCAATCCGATGAATGTCTTTGTGGCCTTTGCCAGCAACACCGATGCACCGGCGACCAATCCGCCGATCAACGAAGACATCATTGTGCGAGCCTCAATCAATGGCGGGACAAGCTGGCCAGCGGCATTGAGTGTCAGACTGAATTCCCCGGTCAATGGCCGCCGCTTTATGCCGTGGATCGCCACCGATTCAGGCGTCGCGCATGTTTCGTGGTATGACCGGCGCGCGGGTAGCGGTGGCGTAACCAACGACTTGACGGATTTTTATCGCAACAGCGCCGCCATTGACGCCTCCAACAACCTAGTAGCCGGAACGGAGGTGATGATTACGCGCATCCCTGATCCGCAATGTGCTTCAGGCTGGCCGTGCGCTCCGCGAGCAAGTGGCGACGCCGACGCCTGCACAGTTCAGCCGCAGTTGGCTGGGGTTTGCTCCATCTCCGGCGCGCGCTGCGACTTTTCGGCAGGTTGTCCGGCGGGAGCCGGAACCTGCAACGGTGGTGGCGGATGCCCGAAATACGGCGATTACAACGGTATTGCCGCTATCGCTGGTCGAGTGATTACCGGATGGGCATCGGCGACTCCGCCTCCGGGAGCGGTTCCCGCGCCGCCTGCCGGAATCAATGTTTACACCTCCATTGACCTTGTCTCGGCACCGCGAATCCAGGTGCCTTCACCACCGAACTTTGCCGACACTTGCACTGGCAGCACAGGCAAAGCGACATTGAATGTGTGCAATACCGGCAAGGCCGACCTGGAAGTCGGCACGATCACATCGTCCAACCCGCGATTCAGGGTGACAACGCCATCGTCCGGATTTGCCGTCGTCATCAGCCCGGATTTCTGCTTCCCGTTCGAGGTGAATTTCTCTCCGCTGTCCACTGGCAACCAAACCACCGCGTTCACAATCGCCACCAACGATCCGGTCAGCCCTTCGGTGGTGATTGACGCCAGCGCGCAAGGGGATCAGGTGCGTTTATCAACCGTCGTTGCCGACGCCGGAAATTTCGGCGATGTCTGCGTAGGCAAGTTCAAAGACCTGAAGATCACCGTCAATAACAGCGGCGGATGTGATTTGGTGATTTCCAGCCTGAGTTCGTCTTCTTCACAATTCCAGGTTGCCGGAGTGATGTCCTTCCCGTTGGTTATTCACGCCGGAGACTCGCTTCAAATCCCGATTCGGTTTCAACCGACCAGCTTCGGAACGAAGAGCGGCACGATTACCATAAACAGCAACGACCCGCTCAACCCGGCCAAAGCCGTTTCAGTAAGCGGCAATGCTCCCTCGGCAACGATTGTCGTCAATGATCCCATCGTTTTCGACAAAACCTGTCCTGGCAATACGAACAATAAAACGCTGACCATCGGCAACAGCGGCGGTTGCGATTTGATCGTTAACAGCATTACGTCCAGCTCAACCGACTTCAAAGTGGTCGGCGTGGTTCCGTTCCCGCTGGTTATTCCGCCGGGCAGCACGCGCGATGTGACGATCCAGTTCATGCCGATGGGCTTCACTGTTGATCCGATGCGAATGGCGACGTTGACCATTAACAGCAACGATCTGAACACGCCAAACAAACTGGTCAAAGTTATTGGCACTGTGCCGCCTCCGGTGATTCAGGCGATGCCTGACCCGCTGGATTTCGGAAAGGTCTGTTTGGGCAAATCGAAAGAGTTGCCGGTGACGATCAAAAACAACGGCGAATGTAATCTGACGGTGTCGAGCATTTCGTTCAGTTCGCCGGAGTTCAAACTTCTTTCACTGCCGACTTTTCCGTTCGTCGTGCCTGCGGGAGGATCAAGAGTTGTGATGGTCAGCTTTATGCCTGTCGGAGCTACGGGGCAGCGAATGGAGACGATGACCATCAATAGCGACGATCCCGCGACGCCGATCAAAGTCGTTACCTTGAAGGGAGAAGCGCCGGTCAGCGATATTGCCATTTCAGGGCTGACGGACTGGGGTGACGTGGCGGTTGGTAAGTTCAAGGATCAAGTCTTTTACATTACCAATACGGAGGCTTGTGATCTGGCAGTGACACTGGTTTGCGAAGTTCGCAATTCAATGCCGCAACAGGCCTCGGTTGAATTCAATTTGGTCAGCCCGCTGAATTATCCTGTGATTATTCCCGGAGGTGAGACGTTGGCTGAAAGGGTGCGGTTCAAGCCGGAACGAAAAGGGCCACGCTCAGCAATGTTATTTGTCTGCGGTTTCGACCCGCAAGTTGCGGGCGGAACTGCCGAAAAATGTCCGGCGTCTTCCTATCTCAAACGGACTGTGGTGTTAACTGGGAAAGGGAAGTGAGAGTGAGATAAATCCAGTCTCGCTTTAGTATTGAGGGCGCGAACTCAAAACGAGTCGCGCCCTCAATTTTTATCCAAACTTGCCAGTTGGGATCAGAGTTACTACTTTTTCGCAGATTTCTTAGCCGGCTTCTTCGCAGCTTTTTTCATCGGCTTAAGCGTAGCCTTCTTGGCGACCTTTTTTGCCGGAGCTTTCTTCGCCGCTTTCTTTGTCGCAGGTATAGCCGCTTTTTTCACTGCTGCTTTCTTGCCCGCAGGTTTAGCCGCTTTTTTCACTGCTGCTTTCTTGCCCACAGGTTTAGCCGGTTTTGCAGGTTTCTTCTTTGCCGCTTTTACTCCCATCCCAGAAGCCTTTTGAGCCAACTTAGGAGCGGATTTTTTTTTCGACTCGGCTTTTGTGGAGCCGCTGCTAGGGGAGTCTGGTGTGTTTGCAAGTTCATCTATCGCTTCTTGCCCGCGCGGCAATGCGTTTTTTACGGTCCCTACGTTACTGGGCGGATCAGTGACAGCGGCAGGCGAGAAGGCAAAACTTCTGAGCGGCCCCGTTGCGCCAAGCGCCTGTTTGGCGCGTGTATAGTATTTTTCCCGATCTGCCTGGCCATTCAGCCCGCCATTGATTTTTTTGGTGATGGCAGTGAAATCCGGGATATCGGCCAGTTCATTTAAGCCATTCACCTGCCAGAACTGGCAAGCCGTTTCAAATCCCACTTGCGTGGTTGAAGCCAGATCAGGATTGCCGACAAGATCAAGTCCCAGAAGCTGTCCATACTTTCCGTAATTGAACCGTCCCGTGATTTGAATCGGCCCGCGTCCTTTGTAACGTTTGCCATCGCCAGGTTGGGTGTTGCCCAGGCGCGTGGCCAAGTCGCTGGGAGGTTCGTACCGCTTTTGCGCTGCCGTTGGTCCCCAGATTTCTTCCCAGAATTTCAGTTCGCCGGATTCGTGCGCGATTTGGGCCAGAAAGGCTGCCTGGCGCAACGGGGAAGTGATGCCATACTGGGGCATAATGGCATTCAGGAACGGTAAATACATTTGGCGCTTTTGCGGCGTCAAAGTCGGCATGATCTGTTGCAGTTGGCTGTCAGTAAGCATTTGATGGACCTCCTCTTGCCTGATAAGGCAAATTGCCATGTTGAATTGATTTATGGCTGAATTCGCTGGTCCCACATTCGACAAAAAACTAACGCCGGAGCCGCGAATAAAGAAAAGGCTGTAAACAAGAACGGGCGTCTTTGTTAAAGACGCCCGTTTCTCATTATGGGATGAGCCGTGGTGGACTCGAACCACCGACCCACTGGTTAAAAGCCAGTTGCTCTACCGACTGAGCTAACGGCCCAAAGCTGTTTGAATCAGAGAACCTGCTTGAAACGAAGGGCGGATGATACCCATCACGACAGTGGTCGTCAACCACCTGAAGCAAAACAAATATCAAAAAATTTGTTCTGTTCGCAGTGGTTGACGGGCAATGAAACTATTTCACGTCAAAGACCGGAACTTCGCTCAATCGCATTTTTCCGCCAGCACGACTGACGACATACACTGCGCGGCCTGAGTAATCCTTGCCTTCAATTTTGATTTTCAAGGTAACGTCAACCGCGGTGCGATTGGCGTCCCATTCTTCGGCGCGCATCGCTTCCGTTACCCAGACTGAAGGTTTCCGGACGACCAGGGATTGCGCAAAGCGCCGCAAGTTGCCAAGTTCTACAAACGGATTGACCGGGTCGGCTGTGCCTTGCAG
>CAYLJQ010000358.1:0-7167 GCA_964383955.1 uncultured Heliomicrobium sp.
AAGACTATATAGACAACAGAGCAGGGGAGCGAGATGGCGACTAGAGAAGTAATGATCGAAATGGGGTTTTCTTCGGCGCACGCGCTGCGCGGGTATCAGGGTAAGTGCGAAAACACACACGGGCATAATTATCGTGTCGAAATTTATGTGCGGGGCGAAAAGCTGAATCACATCGGTTTGCTGGTGGACTTCAAGGATTTGAAAGCTGCGACTCGAAAAGTCGTGGATTACCTGGATCATAAAAACATCAACGAATTGCCGCCGTTCGACAAAGAGTTGAATCCTTCAGCGGAAGAAATGGCGGGATTCTTTTTTCACGAAGTTTCGCGAGACATCAACGACGACCGTGTGCAGGTTTATAAGGTTCGCGTTTGGGAAACAGATACCTGCGCGGCAACGTATTCAATTGATTGAACCAACCTCCACGACTTACGAGAAGTGGTTTTACAAAAAGGAGCGGAGCAATGTTTGAACAGAAAAACCAGGATTTTTTGGATGATGTGATTGATTCATTTTGGGCTTGTTTGCCCGAAGAAGCAGCCGACAATCTGGCTACATTCAAAAAAGACGTCCTGAAAGGTTTTCGTAGCGCGGTTGATTCTTTCGTAGACACAGCCGTTGCCAACACCGACCGCCACGTAGAAAACGCTCGTAAGATGCGCGAAGAGTGGCAAGCCGAATGTGCCGCCGAAGCGTCAGATGACATTCCCCCCAATCCTGCCGCAGCTTGATCGTCTCGAATTATTTCAATGTCTGAAATTCAAAAACAGTTTGACTCCGCTGTCATCGGCGGCGGGGTCATTGGCTGTGCCATCGCCTGGCGATTGGCCCAAGCCGGAATGAAGGTCGTAGTTATCGAACGCAGCGAAGTGGGCCGCGAAGCTTCGCACGCTGCCGGTGGAATGCTGGTTCCGCTGGCCGAAGCCGACGAAGCAGACGATCTGTTTCACCTTTGCGTCGCCAGCCGGGCGATGTACGCCGATTTCTCGCGCGAACTCCAAGAAGCCAGCGGGATTGATGTCGAATACCGAATTGAAGGCACGCTTTATCTGTCACTGACTGAACATGACGACGAAGAGCTTGAGCGGCGCTGGCAATGGCAACATGCGGCCAGATTGAACGTGAAGCGTTTAAACGCCGATTGCACGCGCAAGCTGGAACCTCAGATCAATGAAAATCTCCGTTGGGCGCTGAAATTTCCAGACGATCATCAGGTCAACAATCGCCTTCTGGCTAAGGCGCTTCACGCCGCCGCGCAAAAAGCCGGCGTCGAATTCCAAACGCAAGCCGAGGTTGAACGCCTGTTGGTAAAAAGCAGCGCCGGGCAAAAACAGATCGTCGGCGTCAACACGTCGCGGGGCGAAATCAAAAGCAAAACTGTAATTGTCGCTGCCGGAAGCTGGTCGAGTTTGCTAAAAGCCGAAGCTGAAACGTTGCTGCCAAAGATTAAAGTTGAGCCGGTTCATGGCCAAATGGTTGCAGTTGAAATGCCCGCGCCACCGGTTAACCACACAATTTATTCCTGCCGGGCGTATGTCGTTCCTCGACTCGGCGGATTTCTGATTGCCGGTTCTACCAGTGACAAATTCGGGTTTGAAAAGCGTGTGACTGCTGGCGGAATGGCTTCGATTATCGAACGTGCGAAAGAAATTCTGCCTGGCTTCGGTAATCTGACGGTTACGGAAACATGGTCGGGCTTGCGTCCGCGCGCGGCTGACGGATTGCCGGTATTAGGCGCTGACACTTCGATTTCTGGATTGATATACGCCACCGGACATTATCGCAATGGCATTTTGCTGACTCCGATTACTGCCAGCGCTGTCAGCGAAATTGTTTTGCAGGGTGAAAGCAAAGTTTCTTTATCAGCATTCAGCCCGCAGCGATTCGCACACCTTCGGGCTGACGGCTGAGCGCCTGGAACAATCCCACCAATGTTTTAGCGTCGCGGATTTCGCCGCTGGCAATCATCGCCGTCAGTTCTTCACCGCTGAAACCGCGAATCTCGTAAATCACTTCGCCGACATCCAGCGATTGTTCACGTTTCATCAGGTCATGGGCGAAAAAGATGTGCATAAGTTCGTCGCTGCTGCCCGGCATCGCGTAACACTCACACACCTTTTCCAGCCTTGCCGCTTCGTACCCCGTTTCCTCCAGCAGTTCGCGGGCGGCGCATTCTTCCGGCGTTTCGACGGCGACCATGCGCGCATCTTTTTCGCGACCTTCTAAGGTTCCGGCAGGCAATTCCCACAAAACTTCGTTGGCGGCGTAACGATACTGATGCATCAATGCGATTTTTCTATCTTTCAGAAACGGAACGATCACACAAATTCCCGGATGCCGTAGCGCCGCGCGCGTCACGGTTTCGCCGGTTGCATGATTCAGGATGGTTTCGCGGTTGACCAGCCAGCGCAATTCTTCGCCATGTTTTGACCGGCGGACTTCTCTGTATTCGGTTTTGGTTTCCAACCACTCAAATTGATTTTCGTTTGTCATTTTTCCGCTCGTCTGTTGATTTGATTCCTGCCCGGCTTGACAGCTTCGGGCGCGTTGGGCAGAATCCGCCCTCGTTTTTAGACACGTTCTTTTAGTTTGGCAAACGAGTAGAGGCGCGGTTTTCAAAAGTACCTCATCCGAGAATGCGAAGTTCCGAGACGATGAGCGAAAGGGAGAAACCGCCGAAGCCGATGCGACGCTTCGATTGTCGCAGCCGGTTGGCTGTCAGGGCTAAATCCCTGAGGTTGTCATCGCAATCTGCGGTGAAGTGCTCTCGGCAACCATCGTCATCATTTTTGCGCTCAAGTTTTGCGTTGGCGCTCCAAGATCACGGGTTAGCAGGCACTGTCACTGCTAACCCGTTTTTCTTTTTCGAGGAGGAGTCAGTTCCGCGATCCACTGGAAGCGGAGACGCAAAACAATGATCGTTATGAAATTTGGCGGCACGTCTGTGGAAAGCGACGTTGCAATTCGCCGGCTTATCTCAATCGTCAAAACTCAAATTCATCGCCAACCGGTCGTCGCTGTTTCCGCAATGGGCAAAACGACCAACGGGTTGCTGGAAGCTTCGCGGCTGGCGGCTGCGGGCGACTTGGCAGCGGCGCGCGCGAAACTGGAAACCATCGCCGAACATCATTTCAAAACCGCCGATCAATTGGCATTGCCGGGAGAAAAAAGCCTGCTGCGGTTGGCGCTGGCCAATCGGTTTGATGGCATTCGCAAAACGCTGGAAGAAATCTGCCAGGTGGGCGAAGTGACGCCGCAGTTTTCCGATGCGATTTCGGCCAATGGTGAATTGCTTTCTTCGCCAATTGTGGCTGCGGCATTTCGTGCCGAAGGAATCAAAGGCGTTTGGGTGGATGTGCGCCCGATGATGCGCACCAACGACGATTTTACGCGCGCGGCTGTGCAATTCGATGACGCCAATCCGAAATTAAAAGAAGGTTTTACGACGGCGTTGGCAAACGGCGGCTTGCCCGTGACGCAAGGCTTCATCGGTTCGACTGCGGAAGGTGTGACAACCACGATCGGACGCGGCGGTTCGGATTACTCGGCGGCAATTATCGGTGCTGCGCTCGAAGCCGAAGAGATTCAAATCTGGACGGATGTGGACGGAATTCTAACTACCGATCCGCGCATCGTCGCCGAAGCCGCAAAGGTGAAAACCATCTCGTTTGCGGAGGCTTCGGAACTGGCGTACTTCGGTGCGAAGGTGCTGCACCCCAGCACGCTGCTGCCCGCGATGGCCAAAGAAATTCCTGTTCGTGTTTGCAATTCTCGCAATCCGTCGAATGCGGGTACAGCCATCGTTCGCAACGCCCCACCATCGAAAGCGCCGGTCAAAGCGATTGCCTTCAAACGCGGCCTGACGGTTGTCAATGTAGCGTCTGACAGAATGCTGATGGCTTATGGATTTCTGGCGCGGCTGTTTGATGTGTTCGCCAAGCATGGAACTTCCGTGGATATGGTGGCGACATCAGAAGTCAGCGTTTCCGTCACGCTGGACGACACGCGGAATCTGGACGCCGTTATCGCCGACCTGCAGGAATTTGGCGAAGTAACGGTTGAACGCGATCAAGCACTGATTTGTCTGGTAGGCGAAAACTTGAAGTTTACGCCTGGGCTGGCTTCGCGGATTTTTACCAGCATTGCTGATGTCAATGTTTCGATGATTTCGCACGGAGCTTCGGCCATCAACGTCAGTTTCATTGTTGCCGACAAAGATGTCGAACGCGCCGTCAAAGCCTTGCACTCAGAATTTTTCAGCGAACTGGATGCCGCAACGTTTGAAGTTGTGGCCGCGGCGCGGGCGGGGGCTTGAGGGGACACGATGAACATTGCAATTGTCGGTTACGGCAAGATGGGAAAAATCATCGAACGCATTGCGTCGGAGCGCGGACATTCTGTGGTTGCCCGGTTCGACATTGACAACAATGTCAACGGCGAAGGACTGACGGCGGAAAGTCTGGCTGATGCGGATGTGGCAATTGAATTTTCCACGCCTGAAGCTGTGCTGAATAACATTCGTCGTTTGGCCAGCCTGCGCGTTCCGACCGTTGTTGGCACGACTGGCTGGTACAATCAGCTTGATGGGGTTAAGCAGCTTGTCGAATCCCGCGAAGCCGCATTGGTATGGGGCGCGAACTTTTCCATCGGTGTAAATTTGTTTTTCAAACTCGTCCGAGATGCTTCGGCTCTGTTTGCGCAGTACAATCAATACGATCCGTTTTTGATCGAATTACACCACAAGTTCAAAAAGGACGCGCCGTCGGGAACAGGTTTGATTGCCGCGCGAGCGATGCGTGAATCATATGGCGATCGAACTCCGGAAGCTGTCAGCGTTCGCGCTGGCCACATTCCCGGCACACACGAAGTCGGTTTTGATTCCGAAGCCGACACGATCACGCTGACGCACACCGCGCGCAACCGCGAAGGGTTTGCCGCCGGAGCCGTGCTGGCTGCGGAACGAATCGTCGGCAAACAAGGCATGTACGAATTCCCTGAGCTGCTTTTCGCAGCCGAATGAAGGAGAAGCGATGGCAAATTTGAATCAATTGAAAGGCTGCGGAACGGCGATGATCACTCCGTTTCGCCAGGATGAATCCATTGACGAAGCTGCATTTCGGCGCTTTGTCGAATTTCAGATTGCAGGCGGCGTGGATTTTCTGGTCGCCTGCGGCACGACCGGCGAAAGTGTCACGATGACCGAAGACGAACAAGCTCGCGTGGTCGAACTGACGATTGAATTCGCGGCTGGTCGAGTTCCTGTCGTCGCTGGCGCAGGTGGATACAACACGCGCGAAGTGATCGAAAAAATCCACCGCTATGAAAAACTTGGTGTGGACGCGATTCTGTCCGTGACGCCTTACTACAATAAACCAATGCAGGAAGGTTTGTACCAGCATTACAAAGCGATCGCGTCAACGACCTCGCTGCCAATTATTTTGTACAGCGTGCAAGGGCGCACCGGGGTCAATCTGGAACCGGCGACAGTTGCTCGCTTGGCAGAAATCAAAAATATCGTGGCGATCAAAGAAGCTTCCGCGAACATTTCACAGATTGCCGAAATTGCTTCACTGGTAAGCGGCGACTTCAAGATTTTTGCAGGTGATGACAGTGTTGTATTGCCTGTGGCTGCGCTTGGCGGTGTGGGCGTGATTTCTGTTGCGTCGAACTTGCTGCCGCGTTTGGTTAGCGATCTTTGCCGCGCAAGCGTTGAAAATCGTTTGGATGAAGCTCGCAAGCTGAATCGGCAACTGACGCCGATCTTCAAGGCGATGTTCATCGAAAGCAATCCGATTCCGGTAAAAGCTGCGCTGGCAATGACTGGAATGATCGAAGAGGTTTATCGGTTGCCGCTAACGCAGATCAGCCCAGCAAACAGAGTCAGACTGGAGCAGATACTTTCAGAAGCTGGTGTGCTGACAATGGCAGCCAAAGCTTGAGATGTAACGCTGCAGATGAACATCCTGGTAAATTGTTCGTGAGAGTCAGAGCAGGTTGGAAAACCTGCTCTACTTGTTTTGGATATAAAAATAGCGGCTTCGGAACCCCGAAGCCGCCAATTCAGTCAAGGAGTGAAAGTGAGATGGAGGCACAAAACTTATGATTGCAATTCTTTTCCCGGCTTAAAGCGAATCGTTTTACCTTCCGGTATGGCTACTTGAGTGCCTGTGCGTGGGTTGCGGCCAATGCCGCGTTTCCGTGGCTTAACAACAAAAACGCCGAAGCCCCGAAGCTCAATGCGTTCCCCACGCCGCATCGCATCTTTCATTGCTTCAAAGAGAGCTTCAACAGCGGTCTCGGCTTTCATTTTTGAAACACCGGTTTTCTCAGAGACGTTGTTGATGATGTCTAGCTTGATCATTGCTGATCTCCTTCAAGCTTGATAGCGATACTTTGATTGACAAAATTGATAATGCGTTTCGTAAAAACCAAAAGCATTATAGAAATGGCCTGAAGTGGTGTCAAGCTGTTGATTTTGAGAGCGACAACGTAAAGACCAATAAAAATCGTATGCTTGACGCTCATGCTGACGGTCAACTAGAATTTTCAATCGCTCCCATATTGCTGACGGTATCTAATGTCACTAACCTAGAGGTAAAAAAGCAAAAGCCATGAACGCCTTTGATAAAGTACTTACTAAAATTTTCGGTTCCGCCAATGAACGGCTGCTCAAAAAGCTTTGGCCGATTGTAGTTGAAATTAACGCTTTGGAACCGGGAATCAAGCAGTTGTCAGATGAGCAACTGCGCACGAAAACAGAAGAATTCAGAGCACGATTGGCCGAGCGCCTGGAAGGTTCAAGCGATCTGGAAGCGACTGTGCGCAAACAGCTTGAACAAGAAGCCCTGAACGAACTTTTGCCGGAAGCTTTTGCCTGTGTTCGGGAAGCTTCTTTGCGATCCACGGGAATGCGCCATTTCGATGTGCAATTGATTGGCGGAATGGTGCTGCATAAGGGCATGATTTCGGAAATGAAAACGGGGGAAGGCAAAACCCTCGTCGCAACGCTGCCGTCCTACCTCAACGCCCTCACTGGCAAGGGTGTGCATATCGTCACCGTGAACGACTACCTCGCCGTGCGCGATTCGGCATGGATGGGTAAAATCCATGAGTTCCTCGGCCTCACCGTCGGCGTTGTCATTAACGATATTGAGGAACCCCAGCGCC
>CAYLJQ010000359.1:0-7166 GCA_964383955.1 uncultured Heliomicrobium sp.
AGGAGGCTACAAACGATGGCCGCCATCGAAAGAAAATTCACCCTGCAGGTTCCTTCATCTACGGAAAATCTTGCGCTGATCCGTGAATTCGTCACCAGCATTGGCAGACAAGCCACTCTGACAGATGAGGACATCAACAACCTTGAGCTGGCCGTTGACGAAGCTTGCGCGAATGTCATTGAACACGCTTATGGACACGACATCACCAAGGATGTCAGCGTACGCGCCACGTTTGACGACGAAAAGCTGAAAATTTCCGTCATTGACGAAGGGCGCGGATTCGACCCAGGCAAAGTGAACGAGAAATCCCTTGACCAATTGGTTCACGAACGCCGCTCAGGCGGCTTGGGCATACGAATCATCAAATCCCTGATGGACGAAGTCAGCTACGAAATTGAACCCGGCCAGAAGAACGAACTTCATATGACCAAGCTGATCAAGAAATAGCCCGCCGTATGACTAAACCAACTGTTTCGAAACTGGAAACCACACTGGAATCAGCGGAAGCGCTTCTGGAATCGGCGCAATTGCTGCATTCATCTTTAGATTTGGATCAACTGCTGCGCCATTTGCTGCGATCCGTCATGGGACGCTTGCTGGTCAGCAAAAGCCTGATTGCCGTAAGCGATGAAGGAACGATGAAGCTGGCGCTGGTTCGCGGAACGGCAACATTGAAAGCCGGTCAGGAATTTGACGAACAGGCGGCTCGCGCTGCAGGCATTGAAATCATCTTGCCGATTGGTGATGAAACACAGCCCGTCGGCTTCCTGGGCGTCAACAACCCAGCAAGCAAAAAAATTGGCGACGACGGACTGGAATTCCTGAGAGCCTTGTTGGGAATTGCTGCAAGCGGCATTTCCAATGCCCGCGCCCACACTGAAGTCCAGCAGCTTAATCAACAGCTTGATCAAAAAGTTCAGGAGCTAAAAACCCTGCTTGACCTGGTGCGTGGATTAACAGGCACAATTGAACCCGATGAAGTTGCACAATTGTTGATGCTAACGTTGACGGGACGTTGGGCGGTTCGCAAATACGCCTTGGTCGCCTGGAAAAAAGGTCACCCTCCGGTGCTGCGCATGAAAGGCATGGAGCTAGATCGGCTCGACAATTACGAAAGTTTCGGCATTGACGTTGAATCGCTGGAGGAAGCCGTCAGAGTTGCCGATTTGCCTGAATGCCATCTGAAAACGTTGTTGCGCGAAGAACAGGGCGAAATACTCTTTCCAATCAAAGCTGGCGATGAAACCACTGGTGGTTTTGCATTGCTGGGGCCGCGTCCGGGCAATCTCTCGTACAGTGAATCTGACCTGGAATTCGGCGCAGGCCTGACAGCCCAAGCCGCTGTGGCGTTCGAAAATGCCTGGTTTGTCCGCGAAACCTTGGAACGCAAAAAGATGGAACAGGAATTGGCGCTGGCCGCTTCCATTCAGCAGAACCTCTTCCCTGCTGCGCTGCCGAAGCTGAACGGCTACGACCTGGCTGCGCATAATCGTCCGGCAAGAAGCTGCGGCGGAGATTATTACGACGCGCTGCCCTTTACGACCGGCGACGGAGTTTGCTGCCAACTGATTTGCGTCGCGGACGTTTCGGGCAAAGGGTTGCCGGCTTCGCTGCTGATGAGCACGATGCAGGCGACGATGCGCGCGTTATTAGGGCGTATTCCTTCTCTGACGGATTTGGCTTCGCATATCAATTCGCTGCTTTATGCGACAACTCCTTCGAATAAATACGTAACCGCAATTTTGGTCGAACTTGATCCAGTCACCGGCAAAGGGCGTTATGTCAACGCCGGCCACACAGATTGTCTCTTGATGCGCGCAAACGGCGAAGCTGAATGGCTGAAATCCACTGGAACTCCCCTGGGCTTGATGGACCCTGCCATTGTCAATTTGATAACGCCTTACGAAGAGCGCAGTCTGGAATTGAATCAGGGCGATATGATCGCGCTGTTTTCTGACGGCGTGACTGAAGCTCAGGACGAAGAGGAAAACGAATTCGGCGAGCAACGCACCGCTGAATTCGTTCGCCCCATCGCCAACGAACCGGCGAAATTCATTGTCGAGAAAGTCTTTGATGAAATTGACCGCTTTGCCGGATCAGCACCGCAGTATGACGACATTACGCTGTTTGTCATCAAACGAGAGGTCTAAACAAAATGCTGAAGTCAAACAAACTTCCTCGCCGTGAAATGCTGATTCAAGTTGGCACTGGAATCGGAGCCGCAGCTTTTTTGGGCATGGCAAATTCGACCGCGTTTTCGCTTGAGCCGCAAAAGGTGGGCGGCAGATTAAAACAATCCGTTTGCCGATGGTGTTACAACAAAATCCCGCTAGAAGAGTTTGCCAAAGCAGTTTCCGAAATGGGCTTGAAAGGAATTGATCTGCTTAACGATCCGAAGGACTGGCCGATTGCCAAAAAATACGGCTTGGTTCCGACAATGACCTCTGGCGCGGGAAACATCCCGGACGCCTGCAATCGCAAAGACCTGCACGACAAATTGCTGAAAGAATTCGAGATCAACATTCTGCGAGCCGCTGAAAATGGAGTCCCGAACGTCATTACGTTTTCCGGAAATCGCAAAGGCATGTCCGACGGTGAAGGCCTGGAAAATACCGTTTTGATTTTGAACCGGGCCAAAAGCATTGCCGAGAAACACGGCGTCACCATCTGCATGGAGTTTTTGAACAGCAAGGTAGATCACAAGGATTACATGTTCGATCACCTGGCTTGGGGCGTTGAAGTGATTAAGCGCGTCAACTCGCCGCGGGTCAAAATTCTTTACGACGCCTACCACGCGCAAATCATGGAAGGCGACATCATCCGAACGATCCGAGCCAACATCCAACACATCGCCCACTTTCACACTGGCGGCAATCCGGGACGCAACGAACTTGACGATTCGCAGGAATTGAATTGGCGAACCATTGCCAAAGCGATTGCGGATTTGAACTTTCAAGGCTACGTCGCCCACGAGTTTGTTCCCAAACGCGAGCCTCTGAAATCTCTTCGGGAAGCCGCAGAAATGTTTGACGTTTAGTTTTTAGACTTCAGCCAATCATCAGTCTCAGAACTATTGTTCAACGCTTCCAAGACTTGGCTCTACCACGTAAACCACACTGCAAATGTGAACGTCTACCTGAAAGGGCGTTCCGTTATCAGCCTCACGAATCATTTTATTAACCACGACTGTATCTCTTACGCAACGAACCGCTTGCTCGTTGCCGGGCGATTCCTTAAGATCGTCGCCGATGAAAGAAGACAAGAAATTAGTCGCCGAATTTATCACCCAGCTTAGAGTGGAAAAGGGATTGGCCGATAACACTCTGATGGCGTATCAGCGCGATTTGCAGAAATTGCTCAAACACACAGCGGATCTGAGCAAAAGTTTGCTAACGCTGGAGCGCGCCGATCTGGTTGATTTGATGGCGGATATGAAAGATTCGGGAGCGAATTCCAGCAGCATTTCGCGGCTGGTGTCGGCGGTCAGAGGTTTTTACAAATATGCGTTGACCGAAGGCATTACAAAAAATGACCCAACGGCACATCTGGAAGCGCATAAGCCCTGGCAAACGCTGCCGCATTTTTTAACCCAGGAAGAAGTTGAATCTCTGCTTGCCCAGCCAAACATGGAGTCTGACCATGGATTGCGAGATCGTGCAATGCTTGAAACGTTATATGCGTCGGGATTGCGAGTTTCGGAGCTTATTCATTTGAAGCTGTCAGACATTGACCTTGAATCCGGTGTGTTGACCTGCTTCGGGAAGGGCAGCAAACAACGCAAAGTTCCGCTGGGACGTTCAGCCATCTCTTTTCTGAACCGTTACTTCCCTGCTAGACTGCGGCTTCTCAACGGCAAGTTATCCAATCTGCTTTTCATTGAACTCAATGGACGGCTGATTACGCGACAAAAGTTCTGGAAATTGATCAAACGGTACGGCGAAACGGCCAACATCTCTTACATAACGCCGCATTTGCTCCGACACAGCTTTGCGACGGTGTTGCTGGCGAACGGAGCAGATTTGAGATCGGTTCAATTGATGTTGGGTCACAGCGATATTTCCACCACTCAAATTTATACGCATGTCACCAACGATCAACTAAAGACTGCATACAACAAATTTCATCCACGATCCTGAAATCGTCACAACTCTACTTAAACAATGAACCTGGGAGAGATAGCTCAACGACTGAACTGCACTGTAGTCGGGAATCCTGAAATTGAAATTGCCGGACTGGCTCCAATTGAAATTGCCGAATCCAGCCATCTAACTTTCCTAAGCAACAAGAAATACAAGAAACATCTGGCAACAACCGCCGCGGCGGCCATTATTTTGAATGACGCCAAAGATTTGCCAGAAGGAAAGCCGGGAATCGTTTCCGCCAATCCATATCTGACGTTTGCTGAAGCAATGTGGCTATTTCATCCGCCACTTCAGCATCCTAAAGGCATTCATTCGTCAGCCATCATCTCCCCTTCTGCCGTTATCGGCCAAAATGTCTCCGTTGGACCTCTTACGGTTATTGGCGATGGAGCCAAGCTTGGCGACAATGTCACCGTCCTGGATCATTGCTCGATTTATCTAAACGCAGAAGTTGGAAACGGAACGTTTATCCATTCGCACTGCGTCCTCAGAGAATTTTGCCAAATTGGACGAAACGTCATCTTACAGAATCACGTTACTGTCGGCAGCGACGGCTTTGGTTTTGCCAAACAGAATGATGGTGGCTGGTTTAAGATTCCACAGGCAGGAATTGTCGTAATCGAGGACGATGTGGAAATCGGGGCAGGCTCAACCATTGATCGAGCGACAATTGGCGCGACCGTCATACGAAAAGGCACCAAGCTGGACAATCTGGTTCAAATCGGCCACGGATCAAGCGTGGGAGAAAACACACTTCTCTGCGCACAAGTCGGTTTGGCCGGAAGTTCGCAAGTCGGCAACGAAGTCATCTTAAGCGGTCAAGTTGGAGTCGCCGGGCATCTGACAATTGGCGATAAGGTAATTGCGACTGCTCAAACCGGAATTCCCAGTTCGGTCGAGGCGGGAAAAATCATTTCCGGTTACCCGGCAATAGACAATCGAGACTGGCTGAAATCATCCGCCGTGTTCGCCCAACTGCCAAAGCTGCAAAAAGAAATCAGGCAGCTAAAGGAAGAAATCAACAAACTTAACGCACTACTTGAAAGGTAAACTCCACAAATGGCGATAAAAATTGAAAATCAATCCAACCTCAAACTTCCCAAGCAGACTGAGGAAACTATCAACAGCATACTTGGCTGTGTGCCGAGCGAGCATTTAAGAGGCCTGAACAGAGTCGTGCTGGTTGATCGCATTATTCCGGATTCTCGCATTCAACTCCCAACTGCTCAGGAACTTCCCGGCCTGTATCATCCAAAACAAGGCGGCTCTCAGCCTTGGTTTGAAATCGCGCTGAACTCATTGCTGATGCCATCGGAAGGCTTCTTCAAGCGAATAGCCGCTCGCCTGAATTTCAAAGCAAGCCTGGCGTATTTAACGCTTTCACTTCAGGCGCAGCATTATCACTTCACACTCTCTCATGGACTGAAAAAGCATCAATACGAAGGCGCCATCCGCTCTTACGTAGACAAGCATCTGGAACGCTGGCGGGAAAATCAGGGAGGCTGGCGAGTGAAACTGTTTAAGCCGCTTCGCCCATGGCTGGAAAAATGGTCGAAGAAGCTGAAGAAGCGTTATCAGCAGGAAGAGCAAAAACGGAAGTCATAAAAAAAGAGGGGGCTGTGTTCAGCCCCCTCTTTTATTCTCCAACTTTGCTCAATTCTTCCAGCGCGGTTTTGACCGCTTGAAGCAATTCATCATGTTCTACCGATGAACGCCGAAACTTAACTTCGATGGTGAAATCCTTGCTGGGCGCTTGAAATCTATAAACAAACGGTTGAGCTCGCCCTTGCTTATTCTTTCTTGCCTGCCGGGCTTCATCACGATTCAGCCCTTGCGAAGCAATTCGCTGGACAAAACTCAGCATCGAGTCCTGGTCAGATTGCCTGGCAACTTGAAGCAACAAAGACTTGGAATTGATGCTTTCCGCACGACACTTGTCCCGAATAGCAGCCGGAATCCCCGCAATCGAAAGCGCCTCAGTGACAGAAGATCGCGATTTACCAATCTTCTTGGCGACCTCTTCATGGGTATAGTCAAACCGTTCAATCAGCATCAGGTAGCCTTCAGCTTCTTCATAAGCTGTCAGGTCTTTTCGCTGAAGATTTTCAATCAACGCAATTTCAGCAACGTTACGCTCGTCCACATCCATCTCGATGCAAGGAACTTCACGTAACTCGGCTTCCAGCGCAGCCCGGTATCGCCTTTCGCCGGAAATGATCATGTATCTGCCGCCGACATCCGAAGGGCGAACCAGTAAAGGCTCAAGAATTCCCTTTTCCTTGATTGATGCGATCAGCTCTTGAAGATCGCCCATGTCTACCCGCGGCTGCTGGGGATTTGGTTGCAATTTCTCAACCGAGATCATTTTGCCAATTGGCGCTCCCCGCAAAGCCGACAACTCTTCCACATAATGACGGTCATGTCTCATTTTCAAAGTTGATGGCAATCCTCTCTTAGCTGGCACGTCTCATCACCTCGTCGCACAAACTGGCATATTCGACCGCCCCACTCGAAGTGGGAGCGAATGTAAAAATAGATTCCCGATAGGCAGGGCTTTCTTCCAACCTAACGGATTTAGAAATTGTTGTCTGAAAAACCTTATCACCAAATACATTACAAATCTGATCGTAAATATCACGCGACAAAGTAGTTCGCCTGTCATGAAGCGTCACAACAACACCCAAAACCTCAAGTTGAGGATTAGGTCTAGCTTTTATTCGTTCAATAGTTTCAAGAAGGTCATCGGTCCCTTCCAACGCAAAATAGGAAGACTGAATTGGGATAATCAGGTGAGTAGAAGCGACCAGAGCATTGACAGTTATCAACCCTAAAGTCGGCGGGGTATCAATAATCACAACATCGTAATTATTAACGACGGGATCAAGCCTATCCTTTAACCTATAAGGCCCGTCCATTTCCCCAACAAGCTTTGCTTCCAATTTTGCCAAATTGATTCTTGATGGCAGCAAGTCTAGGTTTTCGATTTTTGTCTTTTGGACAATGTCATTGAACCGGGTTTCAGAC
>CAYLJQ010000360.1:0-7157 GCA_964383955.1 uncultured Heliomicrobium sp.
TCGGCAAGCAAGTGACGGCCTATTTGGAGACTGGAGCCTGGATTTTTCCGCCATTCTCATAACCAACTCGGCAACACGTTTCTACTTCCTTCAGTTCGCCTTACTCATCGGCAATGGGCGGCGACTCCTCATTGGATTGCTTCTTACCGGTAGCGGTGCTGACTTGTTTTTTCATGGTTTGTTTCCTTTCAGGCATTTTCGCGGCGCACGTTGTAACTCAAACTGACAATTCCGCTGGGATAAGTTTTTGTGTTCGTCAGTTCAAGCTGCGTCCGAGAATTCATGCCTGGCAAAAGCGGAATGCCCTGGCCAAGCAGAACCGGTACAACGGCGACTTCGACACCATCAACCAAACCGGCTTCCAGCAGATGGCGAAACAGTTCACCGCCTCCAAAAAGCCAGATGTCTTTGCCGGTTTCGGCTTTCAGCGCGGCGACGGTTTCAGCAACATCGTCGCTGACAATCGTCACGTCAGGAAAATCTTCCGAGCAAAGCGTTTTTGAAAACACGTAAACACGCATTCCGGGCATGCTGCCGCCTTGTCCGGCATTCATGACCTCAAACGTTTTCCGCCCGATCAGCAAGGTGTCGAATTCGCTAAACAGCGCGCCGAAATCTATCGTCGGATCCATGATGATCCAGTCGTATTCGTTGTTTAAGCCTGCGATATACGCATCCAGGCTCATGGCTACTGAGTATCTTACTCGTCGCATTTTGACCTCCGTTGAAAACAGGAATTCACCGATGCGCCCAAAATACGCTGTGCTTCCTGACACCTTGTGTCATATTTCTGATCTGGCTTAGGCTGTCTGGCCTGCAATCACATTTTCCGGAGGACTTATGCGAGCTGATCGGCTGATTTCGATTTTGCTGCTGTTGCAGATTCATCGCGGGTTGACGGCGGGCGAATTGGCTCGGCGCTTGGAGGTTTCCGAACGCACAATTCACCGGGACATGGATGCGCTGAGTTCCATTGGCGTGCCCATCACGGCAGATCGCGGTGTAGGTGGCGGCTGGCGATTGCTGGGTGAATACAGAACCAAGCTGACAGGACTGAACGAAGCCGAAGTGCAGGCGCTGTTTCTAAATGTTCCTTCACAGTTATTGGCGGACTTGGGTTTGGAAAAAGCTTCCGACGCGGCGCGAACCAAACTGCTGGCCGAAGTTCCGGGTTCTGCCGGACAGGATGCGGAATTCGCCCGCCAGCGAATTCTGGTGGATGTTTCGGGCTGGAATCGCCCGGAAGAAGCTGTGCCGATGTTGCCCATTATCCAGCAAGCCGTCTGGCAAGAGCGCAAGCTGCAAATTTCCTATCAACGTGATCCCGACTGCGAAGCGTTTGAGCGTGTGGTTGGTCCGCTGGGCTTGGTCGCCAAAGGCAGCGTTTGGTACTTGATCGCCGCCGTTGAATCAGAACCGCGCACGTACCGCGTTTCGCGCGTGATGGCTGCAACGCTGCTGGATGAATTCAGCGAACGTCCGGCGGATTTCGACTTGAGCGAACATTGGCGGCAATCCGCCACAGTGTTCAAAACGCAACTGCCGCGATTCGATGCGACCTTGCGCGTTCGCCAGGAATCTTTGCGCAGGTTGTATTACGCCGTTCGTTTCGCGCGCGTTGAACATACAGGTGAACCAAACGCTGATGGCTGGGCGGAAGTGAAGATGCGGTTTCAGTTGGAAGATGAAGCCGCCGAATTCGCCTTGAGCTTCGGGCCACAGGTGGAAGTCGTCGAACCGTTGTCGTTGCGGGAAAAAGTGATCCGCCTGGCTGAAAGCGTGGTTGAGTTTTACGGCAAGCTCAGTTGATCTTCCCCGCCAGCGCATCACGGATAAAACCAGTGATTTGATTGCGGTAAGCATCACCGCCGGGACCGGCCAGATTATGGCTGCCGCCTTCAATAATTAGTTGCCGTTTGGGCAGCTTCGCCGATTCAAAAAGTTTGCGGCCTTGGGCCACGGGAATCGTTTCATCTTTTGTGCCGTGAACCACCAGCACGGGGCAATTCACATTGGCGATTTTGCGCGATGATTCAAACCGGTTTTTGGTCAGCCGCCGCAGAAAGCCAGGCAAAACGGGCAGCGCATAAGCGCCCATTTCATCCGCCGTGCTCAATCCTGATTCGACAATCAATGCGCCAGCCGGTTTGCGAGAAGCCACATCAATCGCCACCTTGCTGCCCAACGACATTCCGTACAGCACCAGCGTTTCCGGCTTCACGCCGCGTTGCGTGACAAGATAGTTGTAAGCCGCTTCGCCGTCGGAGTTCAGCGCCCATTCGTGCGTGACTGCGCCATCGCTGCGGCCATAGCCTCTGTAATCAAACACCAGAACATCAAATCCATCATCGGTGAGCTTGTCTCCGTACCAGACTGTGTTTGTGATGTTGCCACCATTGCCGTGGAAATGAAGGATGGTTGCCAGTGCGGGCTGAACTTTGGCTTTCAAAAACCAACCGTGAATGCGTTCGCCATTGGCGACATTGATCCAAACATCTTCGCCATTGGGCGGCAGGTTCCAATCTGTTCCGGGCGAATACCGAACCGGATGATGCGTCATGAACTGTTCCACGCGCCGCAGCCCGAAAAAGAAAAGCACAGCAAAGATTGGCAAATAGATCGCCAAGCGTACAGCACGCGGCAAGCGGAAAAATCCAGTTCTCTGAGGTTTCGGATGCTGACTGCTGAAAAGTTCTGACATCATTTGCTCCTGGTTCAGCGGGCACTGCGGATTCGTCCGCATTACGACCGAGCGCGTCGCGATTGTTCCCGTCAAGAGCGGCCTTATTTGAACTCGCGATTGGTGAACGGCAGACCAAACCCGTCGTCATATTTTCTTGTGAAGATTTTGCGGGAAGCGACGATCAACCTTTGGCACAATTTGCTGTGCCGCACAAAATCCCGTTTCAGCAGTCCGCGCACGAAAAGCAGCGACACAAACGAAGCTGCGATGCCCACCGCATCCAGCCCTCTTCCTATTTTGTGAAGGTAGTAAATGGAATTGCGTTTGAGCAAAAAACTCACTTCGCCCGTCATGTCGTAGCCTTCCTGTTTTTGCAGGTGAACGACACTATCAATCGGCAGGTATTGAACTTTCTGGTTACGCTGCCAAACACGGTGATCCATGTCGGCGTCTTCGATGTACATGAAGATGTGTTCGTCAAACAATCCGGCTTGCTTCAAACACCCAGCACGCAACAGCAAACAGACTCCGTTCAGAACTTGCGCGTCTACGACATTGTCCCCGGAAAGCTCAAATGATCCGGGAGCAATTCTGTAAACAAACCAGTTGCTGACATTTCGCCAAAATCCGGGCGGAAACAGAACCGTGTTCTGAACGTTGCAGGTGTCCCGAAAAAAAACGCGCGTGCCGGCAATACCGACGTCTTTCTCTTTTTCCAAATACCACACCAGTTCATCCAGAAAGACCGGGTTGGCCAGCACAGTGTCAGGATTCACGACCAAAATGTAATCAGCGCCTTGTGCAACGGCGTATTCAATCCCCAGATTGTTTCCGCCTGAATAGCCTGAATTGCTGCCGGTTTGAATGACCGTCAGGTTCGGAAGGTGTGAAGCCAGTTCAGCCGCAGAGGCATCTTTCGAATCGTTATCAATTACAACCATTCGATAGTTTGGATACGTAAGCCTTCTAAGCGTAAGCAGGCAGCGTTTGGTGATGTCTGAGGTTTTGTAGTTTAGAACAACAATGAAGACTAAGGGCGGATCTTGAATCGGCATAAATTGGGAGCCATTGCCTTTGTCGTCTTAGCTCAAATACCGGCCACGAATTGCTCTTGACCTGAATTCACCAAACAAGGCTTTTGGAAGAACAACCCATAAAGCGCCAAGGCTTTCGGCAATTCCGTAGGCAAATAATTTCAGGGCGGCAGAGGGAAAAGCCAGTGCGCATTCTGCTGCCGCCTTGAACTTGGACAGCGGCAACGCAATCACAGACAACGCAATTGCCCGTATCCGTGGATACTGTGTTTTGTACTGCGGCCAAGCAAAGTAACCGTACCGAAATGCGGTGACCAGCACATACTCCCAATGCGTCAATTTTTTCAGCACGGCTTTTCGCGTCAACGGTCTTTGCGGGTGATAAACAATTGCGTTGGGCTGCCACAAAATCGGACCGAATTCCTGCATCGTGGAAGCGAGGTCCGTGTCCTCATACGCCGGATACGGAAAACTTTCGTCGAACCCGCCTGCTTGAAACAGCACATCGCGCCGGTAAGCGCAGTTACAGGTCAGGTAAACTTTCCCGGCATTATTGATTGGGCCTTCTCCCAAGGGGAAAAATTCCAGATCATTTGGCGCGCAGACCTGGCCTTCCACTCCAACGGCTTGCGGCGCTTCCGACAAGGAAGAAACAAGAGATTTCAGCCATTTGCCGTCCGGCAAAGTATCGCTATCCGTCATTGCCACAATTGCCCCTGACGCTTGCAGGATGCCCAGGTTTCTGGCCGCGGCCGGACCGCTGTTTTCCTGTCGAACGTAGGTCAGTTCAAGGCCTTGTCCTTTGTCAAAATCAATTTTGTCCGCGATCACTTCCGTTGAGCCGTCATCGCAGATAATGATTTCAAACTTGTCTTTCGGAAAATCCTGGGCCAGTAACGCCTGAAGACAGGCTTGCAGTTCTTGTGGCCTGTTATGAACCGGAATGATGACGGTGGCTACCGTTGAAGAAGATTCCTTAAACTTCAACATAAGGTTGGTTGCAGTTTCGCTGCGTTGCCTGCAAAAGGGGATTCTGACAGTGTGAAAAGAAAGCGCGGTTTACGCGCTTTCTTTTCCGGCTTCAACTGTGCCTTCGCCGTTCCCGTAGTAATAACGGCTGTAGTAAGTTGAATAGTAGTAATAATCGTGCGGTTGCAGCTTCACCTGGTTGATGACAACGCCAAGAATTTTAGCGCCCACCGATTGCAGGTGCGCTTTGGTGCGTTGGGCCATTTCGCGGGCAGTGACGCCGCCTTTCACCACAATAATGACGCCTTCCACCAAAGCAGACAGGATCAAGCTGTCGGCGAAGGAAGACACCGGCGGCGAATCAATCACCAGGTAATCGAAATTGGTCGAAAGAACTTCCACCAGATTTTTCATTTTGGCAGAGCCTAACAGCTCCGCCGGGTTTGGCGGCAGCGGCCCAACCGGCAACACATACAAATTGGGAATCGCAACCTGAATCAGCGATGCCAGATCGCCCTCCCCGGCCAGGTAATTGCTCAACCCGGCATTGTTTTTCAATCCAAAAACTTTATGAACACGCGGACGTCGGAGGTCGGCGTCAACGATCAACACCGACGCGCCCGTTTGTGACAGCGAAATCGCAGTGTTGACGCTGGTTGTGGTTTTGCCTTCGGCGGGCTGACTGCTGGTAATCAGCAAGGTGCGCGGCGCATGACCCGCCGATGACAACAACAAGGCGGTCCGAAGCTGCCGATAGCTTTCTGCAATGGACGAATTGGCCTCGACCTGGGTCAAGATCACAGAGCCGTTGTTACTCATGCCCGCTGGCGCAAGCTCTTTGTTGGCTTTGCCGCCCAACAACCGTTTTGCTTTGCCCACTTCGCTCAAGATAGGGATGACGCCCAGCGCCGGAAGCTTCATGTAACGGTCAATATCTTCAACGGATTCAATCTTGTTGTTGATGTAATCCAGGAACAAAACCAGTCCGATTCCCCCGATCAACCCAATCAAAGCCGCAAGCAGAATGTTTTGCGCTCGTTTCGGCGCAACGGGGCTGCGCGGCATCGGCGAAGCTTTGGTGATTTGAACCATGGGCTTCAATAAACCGGCTGCCGAGACTTTGACGCCTTGCTGGCTTTGCAACAGGTTATCCAACATACGGCGGTTGGTGTCTATTTCCTGCTGATACATCTTGGCCGTAATCGCGCCTTCATTTTGCTGCAAGGTTTCGGCGCGTTGTTGGGCAAATGCCTTGCGCAACGAATCCTCTTTTTGCATCGTTGTTCGGTACTGATTTTCAACAGTTGTCAGGATTCGCTGATGCGAAGCGCGAAGCTCGCCTTCCAGCCGGGAAAGTTGCTGTTCAACTTTTTTCACGTCCGGCCATTCGGGCGTATATTCAACCAATAACTGCTCTCGTTGCTGCCGCAATTCCGTAATCTTCTTGTTCAGTTCCTGCACGACCGGATCGCGCTGCACTTCAGGCAGCGTCGTCACATCCGCGACATTGCGACTCATGTCGTAAACCAGTTGGGCAGTTTTGCGTTCAGTTTCGGCTTGAAGCAGCAACTGATTGAGCGCAACCAGGCGCTCTGAAACAGTGTTTTCCTTTTCTCCGAAATCCAGAATCTGGTTGTCGCGCCGATAATTCAAAAGCTTCTCTTCGGCTTCTTTCACCTTCAGTTTGTAATCAGCAATATTCTCTTCCAGAAATACTCCGGCACTGTCATTGGATTTTTGCCGGGTGTTAAAGCTGTTTTTCCTGTACGCCTCAGCCCAGGTATCGGCGATCTTTCGCGCCAAATCTTTGTTTGTATGGCGATAGGAAATGTTGACCAGACGAGTTTCCCGCTCCGGCCTGACTTCCACGTTGGCCAGCAGCGTGTCGGTCAAAAATTCCAGCCGCTGCATATCCGCCTGATCATCGCTTTCCCCATTTGTGACCTCCAGGGTTTTCGGCACCTGCGGATTTTGATTTGCGGGCCGATAACCAGGAATGAAATCGCTGTTGTGTTCCAGGTCCAGTGACTTGACCACAATGAAGGCGACTTCGGGGCTTTGCATGATTTTCAGTTGAGTGTTGATGTACTGGGCGTCGTCCCCGCCGGACATGTTGACCTGTAAATCCTTCAGATTTACAACGCGGTCTTCGCGTTCGAGCATGACCTGTGTCACGCCTTCGAAAATGTCAGGCAGGCGAAGGTTGTAGATGGTTGCCAATGTGACAACGACAATGACAACGCTGATGGGAACCCACAACCGGCGGCGGATGATGCGCCAATAATCGCGCAAATGCGCATGCTCTGTTTCAACAGTTACACCACGGCCATACGCGTAATCTCGTCGCAAATCCATCATTGCCGCAGCCTCTTCGGCAGTGATCATTTTGTTTTTGGTTTCTTCATGCATTAAACAATTTTGGGCGTTTTCTTTTGGCTGACGAACAGCCAAAACTCCTTCTACCTATATGC
>CAYLJQ010000361.1:0-7132 GCA_964383955.1 uncultured Heliomicrobium sp.
AGCCAAGCGTATTGTCTTCACCAAATGGGATGACAAAAAACTTTCCGAATCTGTGATGGGGTTTCTTAACAGTCCTCGCGTTAGTCGGTGAAGGCACCCGACGACGAACGCCATTGGCCTTGCCTTCCTAAGTTTTCAACCACCGCGCACCGTAATCGCCAATCTGGTTGGTAAAGCCCACGGCAGAAGCGTGCCCAGATAGCAGATGAACGATAGGCGCTTTGAAAGGAGTCCATTTTATGACTGCAAGCAATCTTCTATCGCTTTTGTGTGTCCGCTTATTTTTACTGCTTGCTTGTTGCTGGTTCACCGCGATGAGCGCGCAGGCGCAAAAAGGCCGCGAAGCAACAGCGTTGTCATACATTGCGCGAGGCAACGAGTGGTATTCCAAAGGCGAATATGCGCGTGCTGAAGCCGACTTCACGCTCGCCATCGCCACTGATCCCAATCAGGCCAACGCGTATTACAACCGCGGTATCACGTGCCATCAGTTAGGCAAATTGAATCAGGCGCTGGCCGATTTCGACCGCGCGCTCAAACTCAACCCAAGGCTGGTGGAAGCGTACGTGAACCGCGGCGGCGTACGTTATTTAATCGGTGATTTTGACGGCGTCCTTAACGACAGTGATAGAGCCATCGAACTCGACCCAAGGCTCGCGAGGGCATGGGCTATTCGCGGATTGGCCCGCGCAGGTAAAGGCGATGATATAGGTGCATTAGCCGATTTAGACCGCGCCGTAAAACTCGCCCCACGCGACGCCGAATGCTACAACCGGCGCGGCTTCGTGCGCTTCCGACTGCAAGACTATGACGGCGCAATCAGCGATCAAACCCAGGCGATTAAACTCTGGTCCAGTTATGCCGAAGCCTTTAGTGACCGGGGCGCGGCACGGCAATTTAAGGGCGATCTGGGCGGCGCAATAGCCGATTACAATCAAGCCATCCGATTGAACCCGCGCTTTGCCGATGTGTGGTTCAATCGCGCCGCCTGCTGGCAACGCAAAGAAGAATGGGCGCGCGCCGAAGCCGATTTTACGCAGTACATCACACTAAAACCGCAACACGCCGATGCTTACGCTTCACGCGGGATTGTGCGCTTGCGACAGGGCCGTGCGGACGAAGCGCAGCAGGATTTCGAGCAATGCCTGAGCTTGAATCCGAACTTGCGGCAATCTGTCGAACAGATGATTAAAGAGGCAAAGCAACAGATGGCACGACGAACTCCGCACTGAAGAGTTGCCAGCATCCGAAGGGGGCATGCTCTTTAACGCAGGACGAAGTTCTCAATCAGCATTAAGTCGCGGTTAAATTGGACGCTCTGCGCAAACGCCAGAAATCGTTGATCGGGTGAAATCCCAATCATTCCGCCAATAGGACGCTCCGTCACCACGACTGTCCGGGTCTTTCCAGTGGCGAAACTGAGAAACCGGAACGACCCTTTTTGCGTGGCATCCGGCGCTGGCGAGTAGAAAATGCCCTCCGTGCCAACGGCATAGGCCTCCTCGTTCACTGGCCCCGTAACCTGCACTGCCTCGCCTCCCGCGACGGGCATGTTCCAAATCCCTTTCGGCTGATTGAGATGTAAGAAATAGAGCGTCTTGCCATCAGGAGCTTCAAAAGGCATGTGGGCACCTATGGATGTAAGTTGAACTGCTTCGCCTCCCTCTGCGGGCATCTTCCAAATCTCGGCTTGCCCGGAGCGCGCACTGCCAAAGTAAATCCAGCGGCCATCGCGCGAATAGCTGGAGGAAAAATCATCGGCAGGATTCGTCGTTAGGCGTTTTGGCACTCCGCCTGCAGCAGAAATCGTAAAAATGTCTGCCTGCCCTTCAAGACGCACGTGAAAAACCAAGCGTTGACTGTCAGGTGACCAATCCTTGGCTCCAATCAACGGGCCGCCAAAAGAGGTAATAGGCACAGGGTTCCTTCCGTCGGCATCTGCAATCCAGAGTTCTTCCGCGCCAGACCTGTCCGACCCAAAAGCAATTTTTTTCCCGTCGGGCGAATAGCGAGGCTGCTCATCGGCGCGAGTGGAGGAAATGAAAACCTTCGGCTGACTGGCTGGACGTCCATTCGGAGGGATTTCGGCGCGCCAGATGTCAGAATCGTTAGTGGATCGCATGTAAACAAGATGGCGCCCCAGACTCATTTCATTGATGGTACCTTCCAGCACTTCGATTTGTTCGGATTTGCCAACGCCTGAAGCAGCGATCTTGCGCAGTTCCGTTTGGTCGCGCTTCCCAACATGAGAGGCGGCAAGATATAAGATGTATCGCCCGTCAGGAGTCCAAACCGGACTTCTGACAAATCGCTCGCCGGTCTTCAGTTGCCGTGGTTCACCTATTGGCGCGAAGTCCTCTGACAATGAAAGAAGATATATCTCCGCAGTCGAACCAAGTTTGGAAGAACGAGTGAATAGGAGCGTACGTTTATCGGGGGAAAATGACGGCGCGAAATCACGGAAAGCACTTGCTGGCGATCGCGTCAGCCGCCGTTTCTCACCTGTTTGCACTGAAACCAAAAACAGCCCTTCGGAAACGTCTCCGGTTTCGCGGTCAGAGACTGCAAGCCAGTGATTATCGGGCGACCAAGCGAGTGCAGGCTGGCGTGACCTGCGTTCATCGGCCATGACGACATCTGCCAGTTTGCGTTCTGGGCCGCCGAGCGCAGAGATCACCAGCAGTTCGTTGCGGTTGGTGTCCAATCGGCGAAGAAATGCAATATTGTTGCCATCTGGCGACCAAGCTGGACTGAGGTCCTCGGCGGAATTTTTGGTCAGTGGAACCCAAACGTTAGAACTAACCTGCTTGATGTAAATATCGAAATTGTCCTGCTTGTCCCCGTTCCAGGCGAAAGCGACCTGTTTGCCGTCAGGGGAAAGCGCCGGGTTAATTTCAAAGCCTGGAAAGCTGGTAAAAGGAAGCGGACGCCCGATTAGCGGCGGCGGTGCCTCGCGCCGGAAGTACCACCCAAAAACACCTCCGGCTGCCACTAGTAGAACAACCAATGCAGACAGGGCTGGCATCCACCGAGAGATGAAAAGTGTTGGCCGCTTCGCCCCGCGATCCACCGCTGCAAAGGAGCCTGCTGTTCTGCTCTCCTGTTGAATGTTCTGAAGATCAAGAAGCAAGTCTTTGGCGGCTTGATAACGATCTTCGCGATCTTTGCGTAGCGCCCTACTGATAATCTTCGCCAATTCGCGCGATACACCAGGTAAGTGATCGCTCAATGACGGCGGTTCATCTCGTAGAATCGCGGCGATGGTTTCGCTTACTGTCGCCCCGGCAAATGGTCTTCGCCCGGCCAGCATTTCATACAGCAGCACTCCCAGACTGAAGATGTCGCTGCGATGATCCACGTCATCCCCTACCGCCTGTTCGGGACTCATATAGGGCACTGTGCCCATTACCACGCCTGGCGCCGTCCTTGCCATTGTGCTTTTATCGCAGGCAATGTTTTGTGCTACAGGCTGCGCAACCTTGGCCAAACCAAAATCGAGCACCTTCACCTGGCCGCGTTCGTTCAGCATCACATTCGCCGGTTTAATGTCGCGATGCGTGATCCCCTTGCGGTGGGCTTCGTCAAGCGCGTCAGCGATCTGAATGCCGATCTTGATGATCTCACTGACTTCTATCGGCTGGCCGTTGATCCTGTCGGCAAGTGTTTGGCCCTCGACATACTCCATCGCGATGAAGCTCAAGCTTCCCTCTTCGCCGATTTCGTAAATGTGGGCGACATTTGGATGATTCAGCGCCGAGGCGGCTTTGGCTTCGCGGATGAAGCGCCGCATCCGTTCTTTATCAGCCGCGACTTCGGCGGGCAAAAGCTTCAAGGCCACGACGCGATCAAGCCTGACATCGCGAGCCTGATAGACTTCACCCATTCCGCCCTTACCAATAGGCGAAATGATTTGGTAACGGCCCAGCGTCTTGCCAAGTAGCGATTGCATATCACTTTCAACAAGCAACGGAGCAACCACGGCATAGGCTGGAGATTCGATCAACTTCACTGCCTGCCCATCAGCTGAAAGCAATGCCTCGACTTCGCGCCGCAGGGAGTCGTCTCCGCCGCAGGCCGCACTAATGAAAACAGCACGCTCTTCGGGCACGCGGTCGAGCGCGGCTTGAAACAACTTGTCTACCTGTCGCCATCGCTCAGGATTCATTGTTTTCGCCTTCCGTCAAGATTCGATATAGCCAGGCTTTCGCAGCGCGCCATTCGCGTTGCACAGTAGGAACTGAGACGCCTATCACTTCTGCCGTCTCGTCTTCGGTCAATCCGCCAAAAAAACGCAACTCGATAATGCGACCTTTGCGCGCGTCCATTGCCGTCAGCTTTTCCAAAGCTTCATCAACCGCAATTAGTTCGGCGGCGCGCCCTTCTGTCACAACCGCAGTTTCGTCCAGCGAAACTTGAATCGCCCCGCCGCCGCGCTTCAAGTAATGGGATTTACGCGCGTGGTCAATCAGAATGCGTCGCATCAATTGTGCCGCAATGCCAAAGAAATGCGCGCGGTTCTGCCAATGAACACTCTTTTGATCTATCAGCCGCAAATAAGCTTCGTTGACCAGCGCAGAAGTTTGCAAAGTGTGGCCAGGGCTTTCGCGCCGCATATAACGCCCTGCCAGCCGGCGCAGTTCGTCGTTGACAAACGGCAGCAATTGGTCGAACGCCGCTTGATCGCCTTCGCTCCAGGCTACTAAAAGCTGCGTCAAGCCCTGCGCCTCTGGGACCATTTTTACTTTCTCCATTGTTTGGCTAATTTGCTGATTGACCGGGCGGATTATAGCCACAGCGGGTGACTTTTCCAGGTCGTCAGGAAGAATTTGTCAGCGTCGAACCTGCACCGCTTGCCTCTCGCCCAACGATTGCGTTTAATGGCAGCGCCCAACCGGGCACCAATCATCACAACTCGCAAAACTTGAGACTCAGGACAGATGAGCAACTACTTCATCGGCATTGACAGCGGTACGCAAAGCACAAAAACAATCCTGCTCGACGCTGAAAGCGGGCAGATTATTTCCAGCGCCAGTTGGCATTACGATTTAATCGAAGGTTTGCCCGCCGGTCACAAAGAACAACATCCGGCGGATTGGATTGACGCGGTTCGCTACGGAATCAAAACCGTTTTGGAAGAATCCGGGATTGATCGTTCAAAGGTACAAGGCATTGGCGTTTCTGGCCAACAACACGGTTTTGTCGCACTGGATGAACGTAACCAGGTCATCCGCGCGGCTAAACTCTGGTGCGACACTTCGACCAGTGCGGAATGTGAAGCCATCATTGGCTCGCTCGGCGGTCTGGAAAAGACGATTGAAACGGTCGGTAATGGAGTTCCGGCAGGCTTCACCGCTTCTAAAATTCTGTGGCTGAAACAGCACGAACCGGAACACTTTGCGCGGCTGCGGTCGGTTTTGCTGCCGCACGATTATTTGAACTTCTGGCTGACCGGGCGCAAAACAATGGAATGTGGCGACGCTTCGGGCACTGCATTGCTGGACGTTCGCAACCGCGTCTGGTCAAAAGCGGCAATTGACGCGATTGATCCAAGTGTTGCAGCAATGCTGCCGGAGTTGATCGCTTCGGATGACATCGCTGGAACCTTGCGCGAAGACCTTGCCGCTGAATTCGGCTTGAGCGCAAAGGTGATTGTCAGTTCCGGCGGCGGCGACAACATGATGGGCGCTATCGGCACCGGCAACGTTGCGCCGGGCGTTGTCACAGTCAGCCTGGGAACTTCGGGAACGATTTACGCTTGCGCGGAAAAGCCCGTGATTGATCCACAAGGCGAAGTCGCGGCGTTTTGCGATTCCACGGGCAAATGGCTGCCGCTGGTTTGCACGATGAACGTGACGGTCGCGACCGAGATGGTCCGCGAACGGTTCGGCCTTTCACACGACGAATTGTCAAAAGCCGCTGCTTCTGTTCCGGCAGGCAACGACGGATTGATGCTGATTCCCTTCTTTGAAGGCGAACGCACGCCAAATTCCCCGAACGGCACAGGCGTGTATTTCGGATTGCGAGACAAAACCTTTTCTGTCGCCCATTTCGCACGCGCAGCGATGGAAGGAACCACGCTGGGGCTGAATTACGGTTTGAACCGGTTGCGTGAACTGGGCATCAATCCGACGGAAATCCGCGCGACAGGCGGCGGAGCGAAAAGCGCTGTCTGGCGGCAAATCCTGGCGGATATTTTCAACGCTGAAGTCGTTTGCGTCGCCAACGAAGAAGGCGCGGCGGTTGGCGCAGCAGTTCAGGCTTTATGGGCGTTTGGCAAACAGCAAGGCCAGCCCGTGGCGATTGAAGAGCTTTGCCGCAAATACATCGCGTTGGACGAAACGACGCGAGCCAAACCGACCCCGGAACGAGTACAGCTTTACATTCAAATGCAGAAACTTCACGACAAGATCGTCCGCGACCTGGCGGAAAGTTTCAGTGCGCACAGACAATTGATTCAACACTAAAAACTTGGAGACACCATGGCGAATACTTTTACACGACGTGACCTGATCAAAATGAGCGCATTGGCAGCGGCGGCTCTGCCTTTTGCAGGATTGCCGGAATTTGCCGAAGCGCAAACCACGGCTGCTGATCCCTGGCGCGGACTGAAAATCGGCGTTGCGACGTACACCTTCCGCGAATGGCCGATTGAAGAAACGATCAAAGGCTTGCAGCGCGCAGGCATGAAGTACATTTCGATCAAAAACGTCAAAAACCACGTTGACCTGAGCCACACGCCCGAAGAACGCAAACAGCGCACGGATATGTTCAAAGCCGCTGGCATGGTTCCGCTTAGCGTTGGCAATGTGGGCATGAAAAACGACGAAGCCGATATGCGCCGCGCCTTTGAATTTGCGCGCGACGTTGGAGTTCCAACGATGGTTTGCTCTCCCAGCGGACCAGTTGACGATCTCAATCTGTGGATTAAGCGGTTGGACCCGCTGGTCAAAGAGTTCAACATCAAACTCGCGATTCACAACCACGGCCCGGAAGACAAAAATTTCCCGTCGCCATACGACATCATGAAAATCGCCGAAAAGTATGACAAGCGCATCGGCCTGTGCATTGACGTTGGGCACACGGCGCGCGCGAACGTTGATCCGGCGGAATCCATCCTCAAATGCAAGGAGCG
>CAYLJQ010000362.1:0-7113 GCA_964383955.1 uncultured Heliomicrobium sp.
GGTTCTTGACTATATAGCTATATGGTTATATAGTTCAATTATTGTCAGTATACAAACTGTGCAGGCTGCCTGCAATTGAATTTTGATAATAAGGAAGTTAACGAAATGAACCAGACTATGCCAGGTCACAACGAAACGGGAATTGGTTATGGATTCAGCCGGAAGCTTGACCTTGGATTTGAGCAGGCTGTTGAACGGGTAAAAGAAACCCTGAAAACAGAAGGCTTTGGTGTGCTAAGCGAAATTAACATCGCGGAAAAGTTCAAGGAAAAGCTTGGCGTGGATTTTCGCAAATACGTCATTTTGGGTGCGTGTAATCCCCCGATCGCTTATCAGGCATTGCAGTTAGAGGCGGCACTTGGATTGCTGTTGCCTTGTAATGTGATTGTTTACGAGGAAGGTGAGGGAACTGTCGTCGCAGCAATTGATGCGGCAAAAATGATGTCGGCGGTGGGCAATCCGAAACTTGAAGCCGCTGCCGCTGAGGTCAATGAAAAGCTGCAACGCGCGATTGCCAACCTGTAACCAGAAACGAGGATGCAATGCCAGAGTGGATTTGGGTGGCAATATTTTTTGCAGGTTATTGGATCGTGATGCGCTGGGTGCTGCCGCGCCTGGGCGTCCAAACCTGAATGGCCAATTCGTGTGACGTCGAGTTTCGACGTGAAGATAGAAGCAAAGCGGCAAATTCCAAAGGAGAAAAAACATCATGACAGTCGAAAGATTATTGCGATTGATTGCGGGAACGTTCGTGTTGGTTAGCTTGTTGCTGGGTGTGTATCACAGTTCGAACTGGTTTTTCTTGACCGGGTTTGTAGCGTTGAACTTGATCCAGTCAGCGTTTACCAACTGGTGTCCGATGATGACGTTTCTGCGCAAGTTGGGAGCAAAGGACGAATCCGCAGTTTCCGGTCGAATCTAAACAGATATGAAACGCATTGCACTCAACAAAAACGTTCTTGGCAGATGGATTGTCTGGGCACTGGCGGTTGTTGTTGTGAACGGTTCAATGGCTTTTGCACAAAATGGCGCGACGCAGCACGCAACGAACACCGAAACGCTAACGTTGCCACTGGCGGTCGAACTGGCGCTAAAAACCAATCCGCTGACGCGTGCGACCGCTTCGGGAAGAGAAATCGCCGACGCACAGGTTCAACAAGCGCGAGCCAGCCGATTGCCGCAGGTGCAGCTCAGCGAAACGGTCACAAGCGGCAACAACCCAGTTTTCGTGTTCGGTTCGTTGCTGGAACAGGGGCGGTTTACGCAGCAAAACTTCAACCTGCCACTGCTGAACAATCCTGATCCATTGACCAATTTCCGCTTTGGCATAACGGTCAAAGCGCCATTGTTCGATCAATGGCAATCCGCCACGCGCATCAAACGTGCGCAGTTAGGGCAGCAACAAGCCTCCGCGCAAACCAGTCAGGTCGAACAGAATGTCCGGTTTGAAACCCTGCGAGCGTTTTACGGATTGTTGCTGGCACAGGCGAAACAGGAAGTCAGTGAGGAAGCCGTCAAGCTGGCCGAAGCCGACGTGAAGTTGAGCCGCGACCGGGTCGAAGCGGGAACTTCTGTGGTGTCCGATCTGCTGGCCGCCGAAGTCCAACTGGCGGAAGCGCGCCAACAGGCAATTCAAACTGAAGGCGACAGTGTTACCGCCGAAGCCGCGCTAAACACCGCGCTGGGATTGCCGGTCAGCACGCCGCAACGAATTGCCGGGCAGTTGGTGGAAAAGAAATTCGATCTGGCTGGCCAGGAAGAATTGATTCGGCTGGCGATTGAAAACCGCCCGGATTTGAATCGCTCCGGTTTGGCGGCGCGTTCCGGCGAAGTGCAAGCCCGAGGCGCGCGCAATGAATTTTTGCCGCGTGTGGATGTGTTTGCCAACTTCGGGGCCAGCCGCAACAACTTCGTCAACGGCAGCAGTGATTACATGGTTGGCGCCAGCGTCACGTTTAATCTGTTTGACGCAGGGCGCAATGCCCGCATCGCACAGGCGCGCGCTGAAGCTAATCTGGCCGCCAGCGAACAACAACAACTAACCAATCAAATCCGTTTCGAAGTCGTTCGCGCCCATCAGCAATTCATAACCGCCCGAGAACGGCTGAAAGTCGCCGAAAGAATTATCAATCAAGCCAGCGAAGCGTTGCGCATCACGCAAGACCGGTATCAAGCGGGACTGACGACCATCACCGAAGTCTTGCGTGCGGAAACGACGCTGACGCGGGCGAGGTTGATCGTGCTGTTGGCGCGCCATGATTTTTACGTCGGCTATGCCAGCGTGATGCTGGCGACCGGCAGAATGACGGATGTCCAGGCATTCATTTCATAAACCTATGAAAACCAAATTTGCCCTCATCGCTTTGATCGCATTGTTGACGGTGTTTGCGGCTGCCTGCGGAGCGAAACCGCAAGTTGCGGCAGAAAAGCAGCCGGTCGTCACCGGCGTTCAAGTTGAAAAAGTTGCTGTTTCGTCGGTGGATGACTTTTACGAGGCGACGGGAACTGTGCGCGCGAAAAACACGACGGTGCTGTCTTCAAGAATTATGGGCACGGTGATGTCGCTTCGCGTGCGCGAAGGCGACCGCGTCAGTGCCGGACAGGCGCTAATCGAAATTGACAACCGCGAAGCCGCCGCGCAATTGCAAAAGGCGCAAGCCGGGTTGCGTCAGGCCGAACAGGCCGTCGCAGAAGCCGATCAAGCCAGCAACGCAGCGCAATCAGCCAAAGCCGCCGCCGAAGCCAACAAACGCTTGGCCGCTGCGACGCTTACGCGCTATCAAACCTTGTTGGATCGAAAATCCGTCAGTCCGCAGGAATTCGACGAAGTCAAAGCCAGAGCTTCGGTCGCCGATGCCGAAGCCGACCGCGCTGACAAAATGTTGCAGATGGTGGCGGCGAAAAAGAAACAAGGACAGGCGCAAATGGATCAAGCCAAAGCTGACATCGTCAGCGCACAGGTGTTTGCCGGATACGCCCGCGTGGTGACGCCAATCAGCGGCATCGTGACGGCGAAGCAGATTGATGTCGGCGCGACGGCGACGCCAGGCGCTCCGCTGCTGACCATCGAAGACAACGCGCATTACCGGCTGGAAGCCGCTATTGAAGAATCGCAAATCGGCAGAATCAAATTGAAAGACCGCGCACGCGTGAAAATTGACGCCATTGGCGGCGAACAAATCGAAGGCACAGTCGCTGAAATTTTGCCCGCCGCCGATCCGATGAGCCGCAGTTACACCGTGAAAATAGATGTGTCGGCGCAATCGCTGCGATCGGGTTTATATGGCACGGCGCAATTTGTGCGCGGCCAGCGGCAGGCGATCACCATTCCGGCCAACGCAATCACTCAGCGCGGACAGCTCACCGGAGTTTTTGTGGTTGACGATTCCGGCATCGCACGGTTGCGGCTGATCAAAACCGGCAAAACGTATGGCGACCGCGCGGAGGTTTTATCCGGTTTGAACGAAGGCGAACGCATCGTGGTGGACGGCGTTGCCAAAGTAAACGACGGAGTGAAAGTGCAATGAAGACTGAAATCGGATTTGCCGGAAAAGTCGCCCGCGCGTTTATCGCGTCAAAGCTGACACCGCTGATTGTCGTGACTTCGATCCTGCTGGGATTGGCGGCAGTGGTTATGTTGCCGCGCGAAGAAGAGCCGCAAATTATCGTTCCGATGATTGATGTCTTTGTGCAAATGCCCGGTGCTTCGGCCAAAGAAGTCGAAACGCGCGTCACCCAGCCGATGGAAAAATTGCTGTGGGAAGTTCCGGGCGTTGAATACATTTATTCGACTTCGTCGCCGGGACAGGCCATGACTGTCGTGCGGTTTTTCGTCGGCCAAAACGAAGAAGACGCCATTGTCCGGCTGAATCAAAAGATGCTGGCGAATTTTGATCTGATTCCTCCCGGAGCGAGTCAGCCATTGGTCAAACCGCGTTCGATTGATGACGTGCCGATTCTGGCTTTGACGCTTTCCAGTGACCGCTACGACGCCTTCACGCTGCGACGCATTGCCGCGCAAGTTCATGATCAAATCAAAGAAGTCACAGACGTTTCCGAAGTCAAATTGATCGGCGGCCAACGCCGCCAGATTCGCGTCACGCTCGATGAAGCGCGCATGGCTGGGTTCAACGTCGCTCCGGCGATGATTGCTCCGGTGCTGGAGCAATCGAATCGCCAGTTGCAATCCGGCAGTTTCGCAACGGGCAACAAAGAATTTCTGGTTGAAACCGGCGGCTTTCTACATACGGCGGAAGACGTCGGCAATGTCGTCATCACCGCCTTCAACAATCGCCCGGTGTATTTGCGCGATGTGGCAAAAATCGAAGATAGCGCGGAAGAGCCGAGCGATTATGTGATGTTCGGCCTTGGAGACGGAGGGACGGAAGGACGGAGAGATGGAGAGACGGTGGGAGTCAGTACCGCGAGCGGTAACGAGCGTGTGCAACCAGCCGTGACGATTTCCATCGCCAAGCGCAAGGGCAAAAACGCGATTGAAATCGCCGACAAGGTGCTTGAAAAAGTCGAGCACTTGAAAGGTTCACTGATTCCCGGCGAAGTCACCGTCACCACCACGCGCAATTACGGCGAAACGGCCAGCGAAAAATCGAACGAATTGTTGCTGCACATGTTCATCGCCATTTTGTCGGTCGCAGTATTGATCTGGCTGACGCTGGGTTTGCGCGAATCGGGTATTGTGGCGATTGCCATTCCTGTGACCTTGGCGCTGACCTTGGCGGTGTTTTATTTCTACGGCTACACGCTCAATCGCATCACGCTGTTTGCGCTGATCTTTTCCATAGGCATTTTGGTGGACGACGCCATTGTCGTCGTTGAAAACATGGCGCGGCATTACCGAATGCCGGCAAATAAAGGCCGTCCGCTGGTGGACATTGCCATCGAAGCCGTGGATGAAGTCGGCAACCCTACGATTCTGGCAACGTTTGCGGTGATCGCGGCTATCCTGCCGATGGCCTTTGTCGGCGGATTAATGGGACCGTACATGAAGCCGATCCCGATTGGGGCGACAGCGGCAATGATCTTTTCGCTGCTGGTGGCGTTTATCGTCACGCCGTGGGCGAGTTTGAGATTATTGAAACGTCACGAAGGCGGCCATCACGGCGAAGACGAAAATCAGGAAGGGCGACTGACGCGAGCGTACCGCTGCATGATGTCGAAACTGATTCGTGTGCCGCGCTGGCGATACGGGTTTCTGGTTGGCGTTGTCTTGTTGCTTCTGATTTCGATTTCATTGTTTGCCTTCAAGCTGGTGCGCGTGAAGATGCTGCCCTTCGACAACAAAAGCGAATTCCAAATCATCATTGATACGCCCGAAGGCACTCCGCTGGAACAAACCGCCGCCGTCACGCGTGAAATTGCCGATAGCCTGCGCACCGTGCCCGAAGTCGTTAATTACCAGATATACGTCGGCACCGCTTCACCGTACAACTTCAACGGATTGGTGCGGCACTATTATTTGCGGCGTGGGCCGAATGTTGCAGACATTCAGGTCAACCTGGTCGGCAAAGGCGACCGCGCCGCCCAAAGCCACGACATTGCCAAACGCATTCGCCCTGCGATTCAACAGATTGCAGCCAAATACAGCGCGCGCGTCAAAGTTTCCGAAGTCCCTCCTGGGCCGCCAGTACTGCAAACTCTGGTCGCTGAAATTTACGGTCCGAATTATCAGCGCCAAATAGAAATTGCCCGCGACATCCGTGACATTTTCGACAAAACTCCGGGTGTGGTGGATGTGGATTGGTACGTCGAAGACGACCAGCCGAAGTTTCAGTTCGTTGTAGATAAGGAAAAAGCCGCGCTGAACGGTGTGTCGGCAGAACAGATTGCGGCAACGTTGAAAATCGCGGTTGACGGCATGCAGGTTGGTTTGGCGCATCAAACCAGCGAGAAAGAAGACTTGCCGATAGTCTTGCGCTTGCCGCGCGCTGAGCGTTCCAGCATCCAAGACCTGAAACAGATCAAAGTCGCTGGCACACGTGGCAACTTGCTTCCACTGGGCGAACTGGTCAAAGTCGAAGAGCAAACCAACGATAAAAGCATCTATCACAAAAATCTGATGCCAGTGACCTATGTCACCGGTGACATTGCGGGCAGCGAAGAAAGTCCTGTGTACGCCATCCTGCAATTGAATGAAGCGATTGAAAAAATGAAGCTGCCGGAAGGATACAGCTTGGAACGTTTTGTCGCTCAGCAACCATTCACAACTGAAAAGTTCGCGATGAAATGGGACGGCGAATGGCACATCACCTATGAAGTGTTTCGCGACTTGGGCTTGGCGTTTGCGGCAGTGATGGTGCTGATTTATGTGTTGGTGGTCGGCTGGTTTCAATCTTTCAAAACGCCGTTTGCGATTATGGCGGCGATTCCATTTTCGCTGATTGGCATTTTGCCCGCGCACGGATTGATGAACGCCTTTTTCACGGCGACTTCCATGATCGGCTTTATTGCGGGCGCCGGAATCGTCGTGCGAAATTCCATCATCCTGGTGGATTTTGTCGAGTTGAGATTGAAAGAAGGAATGCCGCTGGCAGATGCTGTGGTGGATGCCGGAGCCGTGCGCTTTCGCCCGATGATGCTGACAGCGGCGGCAGTCGTCGTCGGCGCAACGGTAATTTTGTTTGATCCGATTTTTCAGGGTCTGGCCATCTCGCTGATGGCAGGCGAAGTTGCTTCGCTGTTGTTGTCGCGAATGACCGTGCCGATTTTGTATTACCTGAGCGAACGAAAAAAACATCCGGAAATGCCGGAACCAGCGGCTTCCCCTTCACTGGAACAGGAAGCGATGGAGCCGGTAGTAGAATCTCATCAAGTTGTTTAATTATCATCGGAGGTCTTTATGATTCAAATGAACTGGAAAGTTAATGTGCTGTCGGGTGTGTTGGTGGTTTCGGTCTTCGCGCTGACAGCGCTGGCACAGGGACAAGGGCGCGGAATGGGGATGAGCGGGAATCAGCCGCAGGATATGAAAACCATTCACGCCTTGTTCGACGATCATAAGAAAATCACTCGAACCATCAAAAACATCCCTAACGGAGTCGAAACCATCACCGAATCCGACGACCCCAAAGTGAAGGCTTTGATCGTTGAACATTC